>NZ_JAKSYB010000032.1:0-225849 GCF_022829505.1 Methylobacterium sp. J-043
GGGTCAACCCGGCGCCGGCAGTCCGCGGCGTCTAGAGCCGGCGAACCGTTCTGTCAACCGACCCAAACCAGCGCCACAGCGCCCGGATCGACCGACACACCGGAACAGAAGGACAGCGATCGCCCGATCCAGTCACCCGGATCAGCTCCGCTCACCAACAATCCCGAAGACCAACAAGACCCCCGACCCACCAACCAGTGGACCGCGGCGCCCCGTCGGTGAAATGGGGTATAAGGACGCCAACACAGGGCGTCAATCGGATAAAACGCGGAAAAGTCGAAAATGCCCGCCACAGGGGCGCGGGATGAGCTGGAGGGACACTCCGCACGCGCAATGCCCTCCGCAAGATGCCAGGGATGCGAGCGGCTGTTTCAGGTTGGCCGCGAACCACCTCGTTGCCGGCGTCGATCGGGTCCGCTCCGCATCCAACCCATCGATGTCCTCCATCTGCAAACGAGAGTTTGGCGATTGGTTTGAGCCGATCCTCCGCAAAAATCGCTCTGCCCCTCCCATGCCCCCAATGAGGGCGGATGGACGCCGCCCGATCAGGGAGATGCGACATGAACAAGGTGATGATCCTCGCGCTCGTCGGTGCCGGCCTTCTCGGCGCCGCCCCCTCGGCCTTCGCCGCGGAGACCGCTCCGCAGCCCGCCAACCAGGAATTCCTCGGCGTCGATCTCGACAATGGCGGCGTCTATTACAACGGGCGCAATTCAGGCCGGTACTGCGTCTATCGCACCGTCGAGGTGTTCAACCGCTACACCGGCTATGTCGAGGCCCGCCGCGTGCGCCGCTGCGGCCGCGGCCTCTACCTGCCGTAGGGAGAGCGACGCGATGCTGACCGCGATCTCGCCGCTTCACCTCGCCGCCCTCGGCCTCATCCTCACGCTGTTTCCCGGGGGCTGAGCGCCGCGATGCCGGACGTGTTTCGAGGCCGGCCCGCTCCTTTATCCGACGCGCAGGACCCCTCGCTACGGATGGGCGGCAGGGCCCACGGGGCGACATTGTTTCCCAACCACCAAGCGGTTACCCCTGGGCGGCGTCCGAGGACGGGCGCGCCCCGCTCCAAGGATGACAGCCTCGGTCCGCGAACCGAGAGGAGGACGATCCGCATGCCGAGACAGGCCCCGGTTATCGCTGCGCGCCAGTTTCTCCGTGGAGCCGCGCGCCTCCTGGCCGCCTGCCTGGCCCTCGCGGCGAGCGCCCAAATCGCGCCGGCCCAAGCCACACCCTCTCATGTCACACCCTCTCATGCCGCGCCCGAGGCGACGCCCTTCAGCGACAACGCCGACTCGGTCGCGGTGGTGATCGGTAACCGCAGCTACAAGCAGACGGTGCCGGTCGATTACGCTCATAACGACGCCGAGGCGATCCGCGCGTATCTGATCGAGCGCTTGGGCTACCGCGACAGCAACGTCTTCCTCCTGAAGGACGCGACGCTCAACGAGTTCAACCAAGTCTTCGGCACCGAGCGCAATCCGCAATCGGGCCGGCTGTGGCGCACCACGCGCGAGGGCCGCTCGAACGTGTTCGTGTACTATTCCGGACATGGCGTTCCGGACCTGACCACGCGGCAACCCTTCCTGCTGCCCGAGGACGGCAACCCGAACCAGGGCGAGAGCGGCTATTCGCTCGAAACCCTCTACCGCAACCTCGACCTCGTGAAGCGCAAGATCGGGCCCGAGCGCCAGCTCGTGGTGATGGTCGATGCCTGCTTCACCGGCGAGACGGGCCGCAAGGGCGAGAGCCTGCTCGCGGTCTCGGCCCCCGGCTTCGCGCCGGCCCGGCCGAAGTCAGAGAGCGGGATCGTGCGCGTTGTGGCCACCTCGGGCGCGACGCCCGCGAACTGGGACGAGCCGAACAAGCTCGGCCTGCTGACGAGCCGCTTCCTGATGGGCGTCTCGGGGCTTGCCGACGCGGGGGATGGACCCGGCAACGGCGATGGGCTGATCCAATGGCCGGAGTTGAAGGGCTACCTGCGACGCGAGGTCGAGGAGGCAGCGCGCCGCGCCTCGGGCCGGGAGCAGATACCGGAAATCGACGACGCGCCGATCGTGGTGAAAGCCTCGCTCCCCGTCGCAGGGGTGGCCGGCGGCGTCGCAGCGATCCGCGACGAGGCGGCCTGGCGACGTGCCGAGAGCCTCGGCACCCGCGAGGCGTTCGAGGCCTATGTCGGAAATTGCGGCGAAACGTGTGCCTATCGCCCGCAGGCGATGGACCGGCTGCTCGCCGGCCGCAAGCGCGACGCGGCGGCGATCGACCAGGCGAACTGGGCGAAGTTCGGGGGCCAGCGGCAGTATCAGGCCTATCTCGATTCATGCGGCGAGACTTGCGCCTACCGCAGCCTCGCAGAGGGCTATCTCGGCGGCGCCAATCCGAGCACCGATCCGCGTGTGAAGCGCTGCGACGAACTCGCCGCCGGCACCGACGATCCCGACCGGCCGAACGGCGTCCCGGGGGTGAAGCTCGGGCGGATCGAGGCGTCCGCTTCCATCGAGGCCTGCCGCGCGGCGGCGGCGGTCTATCCGCAACTGCGCCGCCTCAGCTACCAGCTCGGCCGCGCTTATGACCGGGCCGACCGCTTCAAGGAGGCGTTCGCCGCTTACGACCGGGCAGCCAAGGCCGGCAGCATCTCGGCAATGAACAACCTCGCTGCGCTCTACGAGAACGGCCAGGGGGTGAAGCGCGGGCAGGCCGAGGCGTTCCGGCTCTACCGGCAGGCGGGCGAAGGCGGCAACGTGGTGGCGCTCGCCAACGCCGCGCGGATGCTCGAATACGGCAACGGCATCCCCAAGAACGAGGCGGAGGCGGTCGCGCTCTACAAGCGCGCGGTGGCGGGCGGCGACGTGCCCTCGATCTCGAAGCTGGTGCCGCACTATGCCACCGGCGCCTACGGCTTCCCGAAGGACCTGCGCCAGGGGTTCGACCTGTTCCGGCAGGCGGCCGACAAGGGCGATCCTATCGCCATGGCGACGATGGCGACGCTGATCGACAACGGTTTCGGCCGCTACTTCCCCGGCACGCGCTCCGCCGACATGGTGCTGCGGGCGCTCAAGCGCGGCGAACTCGGCGCGGCCTCGGTTTCGGCCACCGACACGGCGGCGCAGAAGCTGAAGCCGGAGACGATCCGCACCGTACAGCGTGCGGTCAAGGAAGCGGCTTACTACTCAGGCGCCCTCGACGGCCGCTTCAACCCGGTCTTCGTCCGCGCCCTCGATCAGTACGCAAGGGCGAACGAGGCGGAATGAGGCTCCTCCTCGCCGCCCTGCTGCTTCTCCCCGCGGCCGCCCGCGCCGATCCGACCACTGCCACCCTCAGCCCGTTCCTCGATGCGGTGGCGGCCTGCGCCGGGCGGCCCGACCTGACGCTGGCGGTGGTCGGCGTCGAGCCAGGCCAGACGGCGCTCTCGCGCGAGCAGGCCGAGGAGGTGCGCCTCGCGGTCGAGAGCCGGCTCCAGGCCACCAGCCGGGTGCGGCTCGCCGCCGCCGCCGACGTCGTGCGGATCAAGGCGCTGCGCGAGGGTACCACCGGCCTGTCGGGGGCGGAGGCCGAGGCGCAGATCCGCGCGGCCTTCTCGGGCGATGCCAGCGTATTCCTGGTGGAACCGCGCCGGGCCGGCGAGACCGCGGCCCTGCGCCTTCAGGCCATCACCCGGAACGCCGGCTGCAAGGCGACGAGCGAACCGGTGATCCTGCCGATCCGCGTCGGGGCCGGCGTCGCCGACATCGACGCGGTGATGGAGGGCGCGGTGAAGACCTTTGCCGGCGCCGCGCCGAATGCGAGCGCCGTCGAGGTCTGCCCCTTCGTGGCGGAAGGCGGCCACTCGACCTGCGCCGGGGCGCTCACCGATCGCCTCGTCATCGCCCTCGACGCCGAGGCGCGCTCGGCCAACCGCATCCTGAAGGGCGCGCGGCTCGACGTGCGCCGCCGCCCGCCCGGCACCGCCTGCTCCGGCGCGATCACCGCGCGCGGGCGCTTCCTCACCGACCAGGGCCGGCAATCCTGGATAGAGCTGGAGTTCCAGCGCGACGGCGCTGTGCTCGCTCCGACCGGGCGGAGGCGCATCGGGATCGAGGGGCTCGGCTGCGATCCGACCCCACGACCCTTCCTCGACCATCTGGCGGCGACCGCCCGCACCGATGCCGGTCGCCTCACGGTCGCGGCTACCGCCACGCCGTTCGCGGCCGGGCAGCGGCTGGAGATGCGCATCGAGACCCGCGCCCGGCAGAGCCTCTATTGCTGGATCGTGGCTCCCGACGAGACCGCCTTCGTCGCCCTGCCGGTGCGCGGCAACGCCTCCTCCGCCGCGCCGCTCAAGGCCGGCGAGGCGAAGCGCTACCCGCGCGGCTACGGCCTCGACGAGATCGTGGCGGGCGAGCCGTTCGAGAACCTGTTCGCCTGTTTCGGCGTAGAGGGCGGCCTGCCGCCGGAACTCGCCGAGCGCTGGCTCGCGGCGGCGCCGGGCGCGGAGGGCGAAGCGAAACTGCTCCAGCCCCCCGACGTGCTCGACCTCTTGGACAAGATCCGCGCGACGCCCGGCGTGACCGAGGCCACCGCGCGGATCGTGGTGCGGTGATGCGGCTTCGGGCAGCGGCGGGAGACGAGGACCGGCATGGCGGTCAAGGCGAAGGCGCTACGGCATAGAGCAGGACTGCCGCCTCACCGTCTTCGACGTGTCGGCGGTCGCCTTTCGGGACGGTGGCTCGGGCTGGCGATGGCCTGCCTCCTCACTGTCTGCACACCGGCCCTGAGCTGCGACCTCGAAGCCCTTCGGCACTACCCGATGACCAAGGCGCTCGAGAACCGGGCGGTACCGCTGCGCATGCCCGACCTGTTCTTCAAGTCCGACGAGCGCCGGGATTTCGACCGCTTCTCCCTGGATGCGGCCGGGGCGGCCGAGTTGCGGGCCGCGCTGGCACGGGGATTGGCGACCTTCCAGCCCGTCGAGCGGCCGGTGCTGATGTTGGCTGCGCTCGATCATTGGACGAGCGGAGGGGCCGGCCTGAAGGGTTTCTTCGTCCTCTCCGACAGCGTCTTCCTCGAAGAGGCCCTTCAAGCTCTCGATACCGAGGGACTGACCGGGCAGGCGGCGCTGCTGCGCGAGGGGGCGGCCCTGTTCGGCCCGGATTACGGCGGCACCCAGGCCCAGCGCTACGCCCGCTGGAGCGACGGCCACGGCGAGATCCGCGACCCGGCGCTCGATGCCGCCCTGGACCGCCTGTCCGAACGCTTCCACGCATTGCCGCCCCTCCTCGACGCGGCGGCGGCGCGGATCGCCCGTTCGCCGGATCTCGCGGCGCTCTACGAGCCGCTGCGATCCGGCGCGGGCGACGACGACCGCCTCGCCTATCTCACCGGCGGACTCTGGACGTGCCTGAACCACTACGACGCGCCCGCTTCGGTCGCAGGCCGCCTCGCCGCCCTGCCGGAGGCGCACGGGCGGATCATCGTCGTGCGCATCTTCGAGGCGGAGATGCTGAACGGCTCGGTGCACCAAGCCTTCTTCAATTCCTCGGGCGTGCTCGCGCCCGATGTCGCCGCCGCCCTGAAGGCGATGAACCTGCCCGAGCATGCCGCCGCGGTCGAGCGCGGCATCGCGATGTTTCCAACGCCCTATCCCCGGGACACCGAGAAGCGCCGGGCCTTCATGGGAACGCAGAACGAGGCCTTCGATACCCGGCTCGAAAATCTGACGGGGGCCGTGGATGACGGGGCGATGCACGAGGCGATGATCGCCACCGCTCGCGCGGCCGACATCCTGCCAAAGTAGCGGCGGGCGCCCCCCAGTCCCGGAGCCGCCCGCACCATGTTCATCGACGGCGCGGCCCTGGGCGCCGCGCTCTGGCTCCTCACCATGGCCCTCGTGCTGCTCACGGGGGTGCTCATCGCGCATCTTGTCTGGGTCGTCCGGCTGGCGCGCGGCCCCGCTCTTGCCGCGAGGCCGGCCTCCGTCCGGTGACTCATCGTGGCGGCAGCGCTGATGACACCGGTCCTCAGCTTCTACGCGAGCGAGGTCGCCGCCCTCTGGCGCCGCCGGGCCGTCGGAGAGACCGTCCCGTGGTGGCGGCTCGGGATCATCGCTGCGAGCCTCGTCTTCCTGCTCATCTGAGCACCTGCCGATTCCGCTCTGCCCGTCCCATGAGGGAAGCGCCGCCCCGAGCGGTGCGGGAGGGTGACGGATGTTCGGGCTCGGGGTATCGATACCGCGATGCGCGCCGCGTCATCGTGGCGCGCGCAGGGGCGTGGCGGAAGCCGCGCGATCGCATCGGCCCGGACGCCGGCAGCCGCCGGCCCGCGCCGGTGCTCCGAGGAGGCGCATGACCGGCGGATACGACGAGCGCTGCGCGGCCGACCTGGCCGCCGTCTGCGACGGCCGCGACCTCTCCCGCGAGGACCGCGCCTGGCTCGCCCGGGTCGTCACCGGCGCCGTGCGACCGAACCGCGACAAGCCGCTCTGGGATCTCGCCCACGCGCTGGCCGCCCTGGCCCAGGCAACGGCTGCACGGAACGGGCGCGACCTCGTCACCCTGGCGCTCGATCCCGGCCTCGCCACTGGCACGGCGGTGTCGGCGCGCTTCTCGGAAACCATCCCGGCGGACGCCCGCGGCCCGGTCTTCGGCGAGGCGTGGCGCACGAGCTGGGCCGGCCTCGCGCGGCTGCTCGCTTTGGCCGAGTTCGTGCTGACGGCCGAGGATCTGGCGCAGTTTTCCGCCGTCACGGGCTGGCTCGACGACCTCGCCGCCGCCTCCGATGCGGAGAGCGCGGCTTTTCTGGCAAAGCGCCTCGCCCGCCATCTCGCGGCCTACCGCAACGCCCACCTGCCGCTGGCGCCGCTGGAGCGCCGCTTCCGCGCGATCCTCGGCTTCCTCGAGGGCCGCAAGGATTTCGGCGACGACGACATCCTCGCCTTCTGGCGCACCGAGATGGAGGCGGGCGAGCGGCCGGGCTTCCGCACCATCGCCGAGCATTTCGTGACCTTCGAGGCGGGCGCGCATCTGGTCGGCGGTCTGGACGGGCTGTCAGCCACTGTCTCCCTCGACGCGCATGCGGGCTGGGAGGAGCGGCTCGACGCCGCGCTCGGCGATCTCGCCGCCGCCGAGCCGGCCGAGACCCTGGCGGCCCTGCTCGCCGACTGGCCGGAGGGCCCGAAGATCCTCACCGGGGCCGAGCGCGAGGATCTCACCGACTTCCTGCGCCTGGAGCCGTTCCACCGCACCCGCCCACTGACGACGCTGCGGGCGGCGAGCTTCGGCCGGGTGCAATCGGGCATCGCCAACCGCCTGCGCCGGGGCGGCGGCGGGGCCGAGGTCGCCGAGCGGGCGAGCTGCGCCGAGGCCGAGAGCTACGCGGCTTTGCAGGAGCAGGCCGGCGCGCTCGCGGCCCATCTCGCCCGGATGCTGCGCATCGCGGCGGCCCTGCGCATCGCCGAGCGCGACGGCCTCACCCCGGAGGTGCGGGCCGCGCTGGAGGCCGCCGAAGCGGATCTGCGCCGGGTGCGCCGGGCCGGCTTCGAGGACCGCGCCGCCCTCACCGCGGGCTTTGCCGCTGCGCAAGCCGCGCTCCTGCGCCTCACCGAAGAAGCCGACCGGCTCGAACGGGCGCTCGCGGCGCTGGCCCGGCAGCGCCCGCTGGACGCGGCCTTCGCGGCGGACCGATCCGTTTTCGCGGCCGCCTTCGCGGCGGCCTATGCCGGGGAGGCGGCGGCGTGAGCGACGAAGCCCGGCTCCTCGCCGAAATCCATGCCGCCCGCGCCCTGATGCGGGCGCAGGCTCCGGCTGTCCGGCCGAGCAACGCCGCCCTCTGGGCCTATGCCAACCGAGAGCCCGGCGGCCCCATCGATCTTGCGGTCGTCCGGGAGATCCGCTCCGATCCGGAGACCGCACGCCGCTACCGGACCTTGCTCGGCGCGCAGTCCCTGGCCTACACGCCCCTCGCCGCGGCGGCCTCGGACGGGGCACTGACGCGGCGCCGGATCGGCCCGTTCGAGCTGGAGATCCTAGAGGGCACGCCGCCGCTCCTGATCCTGCGCGGACCGGAGCAGGGAATGCCGCGACGGATCGAGGCGTGGCTCGGCGACGAGGCGGTGCGGCTCGATCTCGGCACGCCGGTCGATGGCGCGATCCTGCTCGCCCTCGACCCGTCGGTGCCGGAAGCCGACCGGCTCGGCCGCATGCTAAGCGACCCGGCCTGCGCGGTGTTCCTGTTGTGAGGAAGCGGGCCGCGCCCCGGCGGATCGCAGCCGCATGACCGGGCTGGCGATCCTCGTCATCATCCCGACGACCCTGGGGCCGCTCCGCCTGCGGTCTCTGAGCCCGCGGCCCGGCCTCCCGGCGCCCGCCGCCTTCGCCGACGGCGATTACCGCCCCCTGCCCTGGTCGGCGGATTATGCCCGGCTCTGCGCACCGGGCGGTCCCGTCGCCCGGCTCGGCGGCGATGCCGGCGGACCGCACGAACTGCGCCTGTCGGGCTCGTTCGATGCCGGCCGCTCCTGGGAGGTGCCGGTCTGTCTCGCCCACGGCCTCGCCGCCCGCGGCCACCGCTTCGTCGCGGAGCCGGCGCAGGCCGACCTGATCCTGTGGGCCACCGGCGCGGTCGATCTCGACCTCGCCGTTCTGCCCGGCGACTACGCGCTCCTCGACAAGATCGAGCGCTCCCATGCCCTGCTCGCCGAGGCGCCGGACGTGCCGCTCGCGGTTCTGCTGCCGGAGGGTCCGGAGCGGGAGCCGGCCGAGGCGGCCTTCCGCGCCCTCGAACGTGCCGAGGCGCCCCGCATCCTGCCGGCTCGCGATGTTCCGGCGGCCGTGGAGGCGCTGACCCGGCCGAACCCGTCGAACGCGCCGGAGCCGCGGCGGCGCGTCCTCCGCCTCGCCCTTCCGGCAGGCGCCGCCGCGATTGTCGGCCTCGTCGCGCTCGGAGGGTTCATCGCCCTCGGGCCCCGGCAGGCTCCCGTTGTCGGTGCGGCTGACCCGGCGGCCGGCACCGCGTCGGCCGATCCCGTGGCCATGCCCGCACCGCTGGCTGAGATCGCCCCGCCCTCCCCTCCCCCGACCGAGACGCCGGCTGCGATCCGCGTCGAGGAATTGCGGGCGCCGCCGGGCTCGTCCTGCCGCCGCGTGGCCTTCGGCGCCGAGCAGCCCGAGCGCCGCCCCATCGCGCTGGAAAGCGGCGACCGCCTCACCGCGACCCGGCTCGTGCCGGAGCTGTGCGGGCTCGCCATCGCGGCGGCACCGGGGCTGCGGCTCGCAGTCGGGCCGGAGCTGCGCGCTGCCGCCCTACCCCCGGTGCGACTGGCGGACGGAGCGCAAGGCTACTTCCTGCGCGAAGGCGGCCGGCAGAACCTCGTCTACGCGGTCCAGGCTCAACCGGAGCCGGGCACCGCCCTGCCCGGCGGCCGGATCGTCCACGCGCTGACGCGCTGATGGCGGAGCCACACCCGATGATGCTCGCGGCCTTTGTCCTTGCATCGGCTTTCTCCGAAAGCCGGTGGCCACCTTTCGGGACAAGGCTTTGAGATGCTGACGCAGAGGAGGGAGACGATGACCCCGATTCGCCGGAGATGCCGGGCCATCCCGGTTTCCGCCCTGCTGCTCGCCCTCTGCACAGCCGGCCCTGCAGGGGCGCAAAGCGTCGGCTTCGACCCCGCCGATTACGGCCGGGCGCAACTTCCGCTTCGCCAGACGACCGGCGACGCGGCGGCCTATGTCGATCAGAACAAGGGCGCCTTCGAGCCGATCAGCGAACTCGACCCGAAGGACGGGCTCGCCGCGCTGGCCCGGCCGATCGGCCGCGTCGACATCGTCCTGCGCAACGCCCGCACCGGCCAGCAGGTCGGCGCCTCCTGCACCGGGGCGCTGCTGCCCGGCGATTACGTGCTGACCAACCACCATTGCCTGCCGCAATCGGGCGACCTGACCCCGGTCAAGGCGTCGATCCTGATGGATTTTCTGACGCTGGACGCGAAGGGATCGCGCCGCTTCGAGATCGACCCGAAACCCGTCGAGCACGATGCCCGACTCGACTACGCGCTGGCCCGTGTGGCCGGAAATCCGAGTGCCACCTACGGCACCGTCCGGCTCTCGGGCGCGGCGGTGGCGGGCAACCGCTCGATGCTGGTGATCCACCATCCCCTCGGACGGCCAAAGGTGATGAGCCGCTTCCGCTGCTTCGCCATGAAGGATCAGGCCGAGGGGCCGGATCTGCGCCACCGCTGCGACACGCTCGGCGGCTCCTCCGGCTCGCTGATGTTCGACGCCTCCGTCGCCGGCATTGCCCTGCACAAGGAGGGCGGCCTCGACCCAAAGGACCCGTCGAGCTTCAATAAGGCGACGCGGCTCTCGGCCATTTTCGGGCGCAGCCCGATCCTCGCCGAGATCGCCGCCGGCCAGGGCCGCCCGGTCGCCGCCGCCTCACCCGCCGGAGACACACCGCCCAAAGCGAGCGCCGCGCCTTCCGCCAAACCCGTCGCCCCGCCCGCGGACGGCCCGCTCGACCCCGCGAGCATGAACGCGATCCTGCGCGGGCGCTGAAAGATTTTCTCGTGAGCAAGCGGCAAAAGCCGCTCTGCAAGGTCCAGGGATACGTGGGACGGGGCCGCGGCAAGGCCTGCGATACGGGCTCCGCTTGAGCGAAGCCCAAATCCGCCATCCCGAAGGGATCAACCGGATTTGGTACGAGACGGAGACGACAAGCCATGGAGGCCATCGAGTGGACCACCGGGAGCGCCGCGCCGGCATGGTGTCGGCGTCTCGGCCCGATGCTGGCGGCGAGCGTCATCCTCGCCCTCGCGCCCGCCCGCGCCAACCCGCTGACCGAGGTGCCGGGCACCCGCCCGCCCGCCGCCGAGGCGGAGGCGCCGCCGGCCCGTGACGAGGCCGCCGAGCGGGCCGAGGCCGGGGCCGTGAACCCGTCGGCGAACGCGATCATCCGGTCGCTCGCTCCCTTCGCCGACGGCAATCCGGGCCGTCCCGCCGCGCCGGTCGCGGTCTCACCCGGCGATGGCGGCCCGAGCCTGCGGGTCGATCCCGCCCGCTCGGTCGATCTCACCGTGTTCTTCGCCTACGACAGCGCCCGCCTGACGCCGGAGGCGCGGATTCAGCTCGAACCGCTGGGACAGGCGCTGCAATCCCGCGATCTGGCCGCCCACGGCTTCCTCATCGCCGGGCACACCGATGCGGCGGGCGGGCTCGGCTACAACCGCCGCCTGTCGCTCGCCCGCGCCCGAGCGGTGAAGGCCCATCTCGCCGAGGCCTACGGCATCGATCCGCGACGCCTGCGCCTCCACGGCTGGGGGCCGTCCCGGCCGAAGGACCCGGCCCAGCCCTTCGCGCGGATCAACCGGCGGGTCGAGGTGAGCCTGATCGCTCCGGCGCGAAGCGGCGCCCTGCGCTTCGTCCTCCCCGCCGCGGCGGAGGGCTGCGAGGCGGGCGGGCTCGACGATCCCCGCCGCCACCTCCCGCTCGACCTCGACGATTTCGGCGCGGCGCCGACGCCGCTGCCCTGCACCGAATGACCCTCGCGACATCACCGCCGTCACACGACCCGACAGACAGGATGCTTCCGATGCTGCGCAGACCCGCCCGAACGCTCGCCACCCTCGCCCTGATCGGAAGCGCCCTCCTCGGCTTTGTCGCGCCGGCGGCGGCGCAGACCCGGCCCAACATCGTCGTGATGGGCGAGGATGCCGACGAGGATTCGGTGCCCCGCGGCAACCGTATCTTCCAGCGGGTCATCACCGAACTCTCCGAGACGATGAACCTGCGCGGCTACAACGTCTATGACGAGACCGCGGTGGCGATGGGGATCACCCAGGCCAACCGTGTCCGCCGCCGCGACGCGGAGCTGATCGAGGTCGCCCGCGCCGTCCAGAACCCGCCGCTCGACGTGGTGGCGGTGTTCCAGGTCTACGCCTCGGCCTCGAAATCCAGCTATTCCGACATCGTGCGGCCGGAGGTGCGCATCCCGGGCCGGCTCCTCAACGTCCGCACGGGGCAATCGCTCGGCGCCTTCGAGGTGGCCGGGCTTCAGCTTCCGCCCCTGCCCCAGGGCTGCGATCGGGAATGCCTGCTCGAACGGGTCGGCGCCGAGGCCAAGAGCATCGCCGCCGACGTCGCCACCGCACTCACGGCCAAGCTCGACGGCGTGATCGCCCCCCGCCGCGCCGCCGATGCCGGCGCGGCCCCGAACGCGCCGCTCGCCCATGCCCTTCCCAGTGCCAAGCCCCCGCCCGCCGCGGCCGGTGAATCCTGCGGTGGCCTGCCGACGGCCTATGTCGTGCGCCTCAGCGGGTTCTCAGCCCAGGAGGTGCAGGCGGCGGAGGAGTACATGGCGGCCTTCCGCTGCTACGAGCACCACCGCCCGGTGCGCTCCGGCGGGGCTACCGCCGAATACTGGTACGAGACCCGCTCCGACTCGGCGCGGCTCGGCCGCAACCTGCGCCTGATGCTGGAGCACATGAGCGCGCCGGGGCAGGTCCAGTTCTCCGGCAACACCTTCGTCGTCAGCCGCGTCGCCACCCGCTGACTCCGGTGCCGGACACGACCGAGGCAGCCTCGATAGGAGGGCTGGGAGCAGGCCGGGGCAAGGGTCGAGCGCGTCGCCGCCGAGACGGCGATCCCGGCGCGGACCGTCGCCCACGCCGCCGGGCGCTGGCCGGCCATCGAGATCGAGATCCACGACGACCGGTTCGAACTCTACCGGTTCGGGCCGGGAGCCACCCAGATCCGCGGATGGCGCTGCGGCCCGGATTCCCCCGCCACCGACACCCTCGACGCGCTTCTGCACGCCGCCTTTGGAGAGACCGCATGACGAACCGCAATCCGCTGCGCCGCTTCCTCGCCCGCCTCGCTCCCGGTCGCTGGGCCCGGAGCGGCCTGCTCGCCGGGCTAATGGCCGGGCTGACGGTCTCGTCCGCGCCGGTCCTCGCGGCCGAGCCGGTCTTCCCGCCCGCCGGCTCACTCGGCCTCGCGCCGCCCCCCGGCATGAAGCCGGCCGCGAGCTTTTCGGGGTTCGAGCACCGCTCCGGCGCCTCGATCGTCCTCGTGGAGATGCCGCCGGAAGCCTGGGACCAGATCAACGGGAAGTTCACGCCCGAGGCCCTGGCGCCCTCCGGCTTCCGGGTGAAGAGCGGGGCCGAGCTGCTGGCCGTGGCTGGTGGCGAGGGCTTCGTCCTGCGCGGGACGCACGGCGCCAACGGCCTCACCTACACCAAGTGGGTCGCCGTGGTGCGCGGCGCCTCCGGCACCGGGCTCGTCACCGTGCAGGTGCCCGAGACGGCGGCCAAGCAGGTGCCGGCTCCGGCGGTCGAGGCGGCTTTGCGCACGATCGCGTTCCGGCCCAAGGCGAGCCTCGCCGATCAGGTCACGGCCCTCCCCTACACCATCGGCGACACCGCCGGATTCCGCCCGACCGGGGTGCTTGCCGGCAACGGCCTCATCCTGACCGAGGGGCCGAAGGACGTCGATCCCGAGCGCGAGCAGCCGGTGGTCGTCATCGCGCCCTCGCTGGGTCAGGCGCCGGTGCCGTCGGGCGCGGAGGTCGCCTACGCCCGCCGAATCTTCGCCGCGCAGAAGGATCTGAAGGACGTGGCGATTACCGACGAGGCGCGCAGCACCCGCGGCGACGCCGTCGTGGTGCGCCTGCGCGGCACCGGCACCGACACCAAGACCGGACGGGCGCTCGGCATGACCCAGACGACGGTGTTCGACGACGGGCGCTATCTGCGCGTGATCGGCTTCGCCGATGCGGGCCAGGCCGAGGCCCTGGCCCGCGCCGAGCGCGTCGCCGCCTCGGTCGCGATGCGGTGAGCCCTGGTGCCCCGGATGGGGAGCCTGCCCCTCAGTGTCGGCAGGCACCCTCCCGCTGCCGTCGCGCGAACGGCCGGCACCAGAGAGCTGCCGCGATCCACCACACCGTTTGCATCGTCCAGACCGAGAGTGCTTTCGTGAGCCACCCCCATCCCATCCTCCGATCGCGCGTTGGGTCACGCGGCCTGATCCTGCTGGCAATCTTTGCGGCCGTCACGGGCGGCGCCTGGGCGCAGGATCGGGAGGCCTCCGCGAGGAACGAGTGCCGGCGCACGCCCTCACTCTCGGAGGGGCCGGCCCTCGGCTTCGGGCGGATCACCGCGGCGGGCCGCACCGCCTTCGTCAAGGACGGGCTCGCGCAGCAGGGCTGCCCCGATGCCGGCCCGGAATGCCGCGAGCGGGCCTTTCTGGTCACCGGCGACCCCGTGATCCTCGGCGAGCGCCGCGACGGCTACTTCTGCGCGAGCTACCGCGGCGCGAAGGGCGATCTGGCCCGGACCGGCTGGATCCCGGCCGAGGCGGTGGCGGCCGAGCCGCCGGCCCCGGTCGCCCTCGAAGACTGGCTCGGCACCTGGACCCAGGCGGAAGGGCGCATCGCGGTGACGCGAGGCGACGAGCCCGGCACGCTCTCGATCGCGGGCGACGCGACCTGGGGCATGGGCAGCCCTGAGCAGATCAAGCGCGGCAGCGTCCATCTCGGCGAGATGTCCGGCACGGTTACGCCGAAGGGCGACGGCGCCAGCTTCGCCATGGGTGAAAAACATACCCTGCCGGTCGAGAAGGGCGGCGCGTACGATTGCAAGGTCTGGCTGCGCCGCCTCGGCCCCTGGCTCGTGGTGGAGGACAACCTCGCCTGCGGCGGCCTGAACGTCAGCTTCCGTGGCGTCTACCGGCGCGAACCGTGACGGGGCGCAGGGGATGACGGAACACACGCGGGCAGCCCTTCGCCGCCTCGTCGCCCGGGTGCGGTGGAGCGAGACATGATCCGGCGCGCGCTCCTCGTCGCCCTCGCCGCCGGGCCAGCCCTTGCGGCCTGCTCATTCCCGCCGACGACGATGACCCCGGAGGCGGTCGAGGCCTTTCTCGAAACGCCGCTGCCGCCCGGCCGCCGCGACCTGCGAACCTATACCGAGGCGGGCATCGACCGGCTGGTGCTGCTGCGCCTCGACGCGCCGGAGGCGGAGGCCGACGCCTTCGCCGCCCGGCTCGTGCCGGACGGTCTCGAAGCGGGCGCCGATCCGGGGCTCGGCTTGCTGAGCACGTCGTTCGAGGGCTGGATCGCGACGCCGCCCGAGGGAAGCTTCGGCGGCGAGAGGCCGTATGACGGGCGGCGGTCGGTGAAGGTCGTCGTCGCACCGGCCGAACCGGGCTGGCGCCGGGTCTGGGTCGCGAGCTTCACCCTATGAGCCGCGCGCGCCGAAGGCTCCGTGTCGCCGGGGCGAGGAACCTCGGGTGGTGCAGAGCGGATCGTCAACGACGACGCGGATTCGCGCGTCGCCCAGCCGGTGGTCGCCGAGCCCGGCCTCAGCCCGGACGCCGCGTGCCGGACGAAGGGACGCTTCGTGCCGCCCGATGCGCAGCACCGCGTTTTTCCACCTCGCCCGGATGCCCATCTCCACCTTCGGGCCGAAGCGGAAACGAGACTGACCATGCCCCTCCGTCGCTCCGACTTCGCCGCCTCTCCTCGGACGACTGAGCCGCGCGCAGGAGGCGGGCGCCGCTTGCGCCGCCTCGCCCGATCGGAGAAGGACGGCCTCCGCGACGTTCCCTGCCACCGCGACCGAGGCCTGATCCCGTGAAGAGCGTGAACCTGCTGATCGCCGAGGAACTCGGTGCGCGCGAGGGGCAGGTGGCTGCGGCCGTAGACCTGCTCGACGGCGGCTACACGGTCCCGTTCATCGCCCGCTACCGCAAGGAGGCGACCGGCTCGCTCGACGACGCCCAGCTCCGCACCCTCGAGGAGCGACTGGGCTATCTGCGCGAGTTGCGCGACCGGCGCGCCAGCGTCACCGAGAGCATCCGCGCCCAGGGCAAGCTGACGCCGGAACTCGCCGCCGCCATCGCGAGCGCCGACACCAAGGCGCGGCTGGAGGACATCTACCTGCCGTTCCGGCCCAAACGCCGGAGCAAGGCGCAGATCGCCCGCGAGGCTGGGCTCGCGCCGCTGGCCGAAACCCTGCTGGCCCGGCCGGAGACGGCGCCGGAGCGGGCGGCACAGGGCTTCGTGGACGCCGCCAAGGGCATCGAGACCGCCGAGGCGGCCCTGGAAGGTGCGCGGGCGATCCTGATTGAGCGGTTTGCCGAGGACGCCGACCTGATCGGCCGCCTGCGCGAGGACTTCTGGCGCGGCGGCGAGGCCGTGGCGAAGGTGCGCAAGGGCAAGGAGACGACGGGCCAGAAATTCTCCGACTATTTCGACTGGCGCGAGCGGCTGGAGCGCATGCCCTCGCACCGGGTGCTGGCGGTGTTTCGCGGCGAGGGGGAGGAGGTGCTCGACCTCGCCTTCGCGGCCGAGGGCGAGGATTCCGCGCCCGGCGTGCCGGGGCCGTTCGAACTCGCCGTCTGCCGCCGGTTCGGCGTCTCCGCGCGGGGCCGGCCGGCGGATGCGTGGCTGCTCGATACCGTCCGCACCGCTTGGCGCACCAAGATCCGCACCGGCATCAAGGCCGATCTACGGGCACGCCTGTTCGAGCGGGCGGAGGAAGCGGCGGTGAAGGTGTTCGCCGGCAACCTCAAGGATCTGCTGCTCGCTGCCCCCGCGGGCGGGCGGGCGACGCTCGGGCTCGATCCGGGCTACCGCAACGGCGTGAAGGCGGCGGTGGTGGACCGCACCGGCAAGGTCGTGGCCGTCGAGACCACCTATCCGCACGAGCCGCAGCGGCGCTGGAAGGAGGCGGTGGCCTCGCTCTCCCGGCTCTGCCGCCAGCACGGCGTCGAGCTGATCGCCATCGGCAACGGCACCGCCTCGCGCGAGACCGACCGGCTCGCCACCGAGATCCTGACGGCCAACCCAGATCTGAAGATGGCCAAGGTCACAGTGTCGGAGGCCGGCGCCTCGGTCTACTCGGCCTCGGCCACCGCCACCCGCGAGCTGCCCGACCTCGACGTGTCGCATCGCGGCGCGGTCTCCATCGCCCGGCGCCTGCAGGACCCGCTTGCGGAACTGGTGAAGATCGACCCGAAATCCATCGGCGTCGGCCAGTACCAGCACGATGTCACCGAGCAGAAGCTGTCGCGCTCGCTCGAAGCCGTGGTCGAGGACGCGGTGAACGCGGTCGGCGTCGATGTGAACACGGCGTCGGGCCCGCTGCTCGCCCAGGTCTCGGGCCTCGGCACGTCGGTGGCCGAAAAAATCGTCGCGCACCGCGACGCCAACGGCCCGTTCCGAACGCGCGCCGGGCTGAAGAAGGTGCCGGGCCTCGGCGCCAAGACGTTCGAGCTCGCGGCGGGCTTCCTGCGCATCCCCGATGGCGAGGACCCGCTCGACCGCTCCGGTGTCCACCCCGAGGCCTATCCGGTGGTGCGACGCATCCTGGAGGCGACGAAGAGCGACATCCGGGTGCTGATCGGCAATGAAGCGGCCCTGCGCGCGCTCTCGCCCGCCGCCTTCGCCGACGAGCGGTTCGGCGTGCCGACCGTGCGCGACATCATCGCCGAACTGGAAAAGCCCGGCCGCGACCCGCGCCCGGCCTTCAAGACGGCGAGCTTCCAGGAGGGCGTCGAGACGATCGGCGACCTCAAGCCGGGGATGCAGCTGGAGGGTGTCGTCACCAACGTCGCGGCCTTCGGTGCCTTCGTCGATATCGGCGTGCATCAGGACGGGCTGGTCCACATCTCGGCGATGGCCCGCAAGCGGATCGCCTCCCCCTCCGAGGTGGTGAAGACCGGCGATGTGGTGCGCGTGCTGGTGCTGTCGGTTGATGTGCCGCGCAAGCGCATCGCGCTGTCGATGCGGCTCGACGACCCTCTTGAGGGCGCGACGGCGCCGCGTGGAAACGCCCCCCGCCCCGAGGCGCAGCCCCGGCGCCCGGCGCCCGTGGCCACACCGCAGGACGGGGCGCTGGCCGACGCGCTCCGGCGTGCCGGAGTCTCGGCGCCTAAGCGTTCCTGAGCGACAAGCGTACGATCTGCCCGCGGGCGGGGGCCGGCTTTTCGCGGCGCGAAACCTCCGGGCTCGTCGCCGACGGTTGAGCCGGCCACCCCAGCACGTCGGCCCCCTTGGGGTGGGAATGCGCGTTCCGACTGGCCGGTAGGCCGGCCTGCTCCGTCAGCGAGAGGGCGGACGTATGCCCGGTCGGATCCCAACTCTTGAACCGGCACAGCACGAGGTAGTCCTGAATCGTGATCAGATCGGCATCCACGAGTGCCAGAGCCGCTTCGCGTGTCTCGATGAGATCGGGATTCAAAGCCTACTCCCTCGCCAAAAAACGAACCTAGAAGAAATTAATTCGTCGACAATATCAACTCAAGGTATGTCAATACGGCTGAACCGGACCGCTTGGGCAGGTGAAAAGCCGCTCATGGGCGAGGGGTCGGCATGACCGGCGCCGGACTCATCAGGGCAAGAGGCGGCTTGGACGCGGTGAGGCGGAGCGGGTGGATTCGCTCGTACGCGCCGGCCCGAAGGCCTTCGCGCTCGCAATGGCATCGCACGGGCCGGGACCGGCGTGCCGTCCCCAGATTCGCCGTTTTCTTCGGTTTCCTGCGCAGCACAAGGCGCGGGTCTCAACCGCCCGCTGTGCCTCGCTGATTTTCGGCGAGGGGCGGTCGTACGGCGAGCGCATCCGTTGCGTCGGTCCGGCCCGCATCGCTCACCGGTGGAGCCTACCGAACCGTGATCCGTTTCGAGAACGTCACCAAGGTCTATTCCACCTACGGTCGGCGACGCACCATCCTCGACCGGGTGAACTTCACCCTGAAGCCCGGCATCAGCTACGGCATCATGGGGATCAACGGTGCCGGCAAATCGACCACCATGAAGCTCATCGCCGGCGTCGAGGAGCCGACCCGGGGCCGCATCGTCCGGGGTCTTCGCATCTCCTGGCCGCTGGGCTTCGCGGGCGGCTTCAACGCGAAGATGACGGGCCGGGACAACGTCATCTTCGTTGCCCGGATCTACGGCGAGGATCCGCGGCGCGTGCTCGAATTCGTCGAGGATTTTTCCGAACTCGGCAGTTACCTCAACATGCCGGTCAACACCTACTCGTCCGGTATGGGCTCGCGGCTCGCCTTCGGGATGAGCATGGCGATTCCCTTCGACACCTACCTCATCGACGAGACGCTCTCGGTGGGCGACGCGCGCTTCCAGAAGCGGTGCGCCGAGGTGTTCAACAAGCGGCGCGAGACCGCGGACGTGATCCTGATCTCCCACAGCATGGAACAGATCCGCGATTATTGCAGTCAGGCTCTGATCCTGATCAACGGGCAGGCGGTGGTTTACGACGACGTCGATGAGGCGATCACGGCCTACCGGCGCCTGAATAGCTGAAGGGTCGCACGACGGTGCCGGCCGCCTTTCGAGGTTCGGACACGCTTTCGCCGCGAGGGCGGGCCAGAGACGCAAGCGTGCGATGTGTGGCCGCCTCCGAGGCGGCGCCGCAGACCGCGCGAGGCGTGCGAGCACCGAGACCATGAGCACCGAGATCAGCACTCCGAGCAGCGCACCGCTCACCACCGCCGACCGTTCGACGGCCGTCACGGAATCGCTCAAGCGGTTCGCCCGCATCGCGCGCCAATCCGACCACAAGAAGGGCATTCGCGCCTATCAGACGCATATCCGGCGCGATCCCTGGATCCCCGCCTTCTTCGTGCTGTTGTTCCTGCTGCCGACGATGGTCGCCGCCGGCTATTTCTACCTCGTCGCCTCGGACCGCTACATCACCGAGGCACGCTTCGCCCTGCGCCCGGCGCTCGGCAACGTCGACAAGGTGCAGAGCGAGGACACGGGCAGCAACAGCTCCCTGTCCAAGCAGATGATCGCCCAGGACACGCTGATCACGACGAGCTACATCGCCAGCCGGCAGATGATCGAGACCATGGAGCGGCAGATGCCGCTGCGCGAGATGTTCTCGCGGGATGGCATCGACTTCTTCTCGCGCTTCGACGCCGACGAGCCGATCGAGCGGTTCATGCGCTATTGGCACAAGCGCGTGACGACCTCGGTCGATTCCAATGGCGGCATCATCAGCCTGAAGGTCGCCGCCTTCGATGCGCAGGAATCCTACACGCTGACCCGCGCCCTCCTGGACGAGAGCGAGCGCATGGTGAACGAGCTCAGTCTCAAGGCGCGCAACGCCGCGCTGGCCGAGAGCACCCGCGAACTCAAGAACGCCGAGGAGCGCCTGCACACCGTACAGCGTGCCATGCGCGACCTGCGCAACCGCGCCGGCATTCTCGACGCGCAATCGGCCAACAAGAACAACCTCATGGTCATCGCGGAACTGCGCAAGAAGCGCATCGATCTCTCTGTGCAGCTCAACCAGAGCCTGCGCGACCTCGCGCCGGAGCGGCGTCCGATTCAGGATCTAAAGGCACAGATCCAAGATCTCGATGACAACATCGAGAAGATCGAACGGCAGATGACCAGCACCGATCCGGATCAGCGGCGCCTGCTATCGGAGGCGATGACGGAATTCGAAGGGCTGGAGAACGATCGGAAGAACGCGCTGCTCTATCACAACAAGGTGTTGGCCGCGAGCGAGCAGGCCCGCATCGTCGCCAACCGCCAGATCGAGTTCTTCACGCCCGTGGTCGACCCGGTCGTGCCCACGTCGGCGATCGAGCCACGCAAGCACCTGATCACCAGCATCGTCGCGCTGGTGGCCATGGTGGTGTTCGGCTTCGCCGTCCTGATCCGGAAGTATTTCTACAGTTAAACCCGCCGTATCATGCGATTTCGCCGGGCGGACGGCGGGTCGGCGGCGAGGCGGTGGGATCGGCCGGCGTACCCGGCTCGGGCGCGAGGGCCGGATCGTGTACCGGCGAGGGCGTTCCAGTGGCGCGCGTCTCGCCCGTGGTGCCGTTGGTCCAACCCTGCGCCCGCCAGCCCTCCGCGCGCTCGTCGAGATCGACCGCTCCGCCGCGCTGCATCAGAGCGATGACTCGGTCGGCGACCTCCCCGTCCGCGCGCACGGTGACCAGGGTGCCCCCGCGCCGGATGCCCTCGGCATAGGTCTCGGCATCGGCGCCGCTCAGCCCCGCGCCGGTCATGGCGCCGATCAGGCCGCCCGCGGCCGCTCCCACCCCTGCCCCCGACAGGGCGGCGACGAGCCAGCCCGCCGCGATCACCGGACCGGCGCCGGGAATCGCGAGAAGCCCCAGACTCGCGAGCAGGCCCGCGCCACCGCCGAGGACGGTACCGACCGTCGCTCCCGCTCCCGCCCCCTCTGTCGCCGAACTCTCATGCTCGCTTGCCGAGCCATGGCCCGGCGCCACCGACTCGCCCGTGGAGCCACCGGCCGAGGCGCCAGCCGGCCGATCCGTGCCGTTCAGTGAGACGATGCCGATATCCGATTGCGGCACGCCCGCCGCCTCAATGCGATCGATGACGCGGGCGGCGGCGTCTTGATTGTCGAACAGGGCGGTGACGGCGCGTGCTGCCATGGTCGTTCCTCTATCTGCTTCGGGGTCGGTCAGCCGCTACTCGGCAGCGACGTTGCCCCGGAAATCCATGCCGACGCTCAGCGTGCGGCCCGCATGCTCGGCGCGCCCACGCCAGATGCCCTGTCCATCGAGGTGCAGGTCGGCGACGTCGGCAAAGCCCATCTCGGCAAACCGCGCGCGTACCTGCGCGGCGGTGAAGCTGTTGGCGCCCGGTTCGAGCCGCCCGCCCACCGCCCCATGTGCCTTCTCCGCAGGCGTCACGGCAGGCGCCTCCGGCTCCGGAGCAGCACGGACGGCCGTCGATGCCAGCACGGCGAGGAGGAGAAGGGGAAGGGCGCGCATGGCTTGAGGCTCGTCCGCAGGCTCGCGGCCGTTCACCGGGCCGGTTGCCGGACCAAGCCGCGGTCACCGGTCGAGGTTCCGTCTCGAGGCCGGCGTTGTTGGGGTCGGCGTTAACGCATCGCTAACCCTGCACCCGGCAAATCCTGCCGGGTGCGGTCCTGCGGTTAGGCCCGCGCGATTCGTCTTCGGGGATTCGGCGCGATGAGCGAGACGGCCAGGGCCGTTCCAGCGGGAACAGGCGGGCTCGGCGGCCTGTCCTCCCTGCGCATGCCGAACCGGGCGAGCTTCCAGGCGCTGTCCAAGCGCTCGGACCTGTTCTTCGCCACCGCGGTGATGGGCATCCTCGTGGTGCTGATCTTCCCGCTGCCGGCCTTCCTGCTCGACCTGCTGCTCGCGGTCTCGATCATCATCTCGGTGCTGATCATGATGACGGGGCTGTTCATCGACAATCCGCTCGAATTCACCGTCTTCCCGACGCTGCTGCTGGTCGCGACACTGCTACGGCTCGCGCTCAACCTCGCCTCGACCCGGCTGATCCTCGGCCATGGCCACGAGGGCACGGCGGCGGCGGGCCACGTCATCGAGGCCTTCGGGCATTTCGTGATGGGCGGCAACTTCGTGATCGGGATCATCGTCTTCGCGATCCTGATCATCGTCAACTTCGTCGTCATCACCAAGGGCTCGGGCCGTATCGCCGAGGTGGCCGCGCGCTTCACCCTCGACGCCATGCCCGGCAAGCAGATGGCCATCGACGCCGACCTCTCGGCCGGGCTGATCGACGAGAAGGTGGCCAAGGCCCGCCGCTCGGCGCTCGAAGAGGAATCCTCGTTCTTCGGCGCCATGGACGGTGCCTCGAAGTTCGTGCGCGGCGACGCGGTGGCCGCACTCCTCATCACCGGTATCAACGTGGTCGGCGGCATCATCATCGGTGTCGCCCAGAACGGGCTCGGCTTCGCCGAAGCCGCCAAGACCTACACCCTGCTCACCATCGGCGACGGGCTCGCCTCTCAGGTGCCGGCGCTGATCGTCTCGACCGCGGCCGGCATCCTCGTCTCGAAGGCCGGCGTGAAAGGCTCGGCGGACAAGGCGCTCGGCAAGCAGATGGCGAACTACCCCAAAGCCCTCGGCATGTCGGCGGGCGTCATGATCCTGATCGCCCTCCTGCCCGGCATGCCGATGCTGCCCTTCCTCGCGCTCGGCGGCGCCTCCGGCTACGCGGCGTGGCGCATCGCCAAAACCCAGCGCGAAAACCCGCCCGCGCCGGCCGAGGGCACGCCCGGCGCCGCTGCCCCCGGCGCAGCGCCCGCGGAAGAGACCGTCACCGATCTCTTGAAGCTCGACGACCTCAAGCTGGAGATGGGCTACGCGCTCCTCGCTCTCGTCAACGGCGAGGGCCAGGACCGGCTCACCGACCAGATCAAGGCCCTGCGCCGCCAGCTCGCGGCGGAACTCGGCATCGTCATGCCCTCGGTGCGCATCCTCGACAACGTGAGCCTGGAGGCCAACACCTACGTGGTGCGGGTGAAGGAGATCGAGGCCGGCACCGGCCAGGTCTTCCCCGGCCAGTTCATGGCGATGGACCCGATGGGCGGCCAGGTGCAGCTGCCCGGCCAGCATCTCTTGGAGCCGACCTTCGGCCTGCCCGCGACCTGGGTCGATGCCGGCCTGCGGGATCAGGCCCAGCTCAAGGGCTACACCGTGGTCGATGCGGCCACCGTGATCTCGACCCACCTGACCGAACTCATCAAGGCCCACGTCTCGGAACTCCTGAACCACGTCGAGGTGCAGAAGCTGCTGCGCGAACTGCCCAAGGAGCACACCGAACTCCTCAAGGAAGTGGTGCCGTCGCAGATCGCCACCACCGGCATCCAGCGCGTGCTGCAACTGCTGCTCGCCGAGCGGGTCTCGGTGCGCGACCTCGGCTCCATCGTCGAGGGCATCGCCGAGGTCGCCGGCCATGTGAAGAACCCGCGCGACATCGTCGAGCATGTCCGCGCCCGCCTCGGCCGGCAGATCTGCGCCCAGTATCAGGGCCCGGACGGGACGCTGCCGATCATCACCCTGTCACCCACCTGGGAGCAGGCCTTCCTCGAATCGATCGTCGGCGAGCGCGAGGAGCGCTACCTCGCGATGCAGCCCTCGAAGCTCACGGAATTCGTCAACACGGTGCGCGACCGGTTCGAGCAGGCGGCCCGGATGGGCGAGATGCCGGTGCTCGTTACCTCCGTGCAGGCCCGGCCGTTCGTGCGCTCGATCATCGAGCGCTTCCGCCGCGAGACCCCGGTGATGAGCCAAGCGGAGATCCATTCCCGTGCGCGGCTGCGGACGGTGGGATCGGTGTAACGGCCTGACGCCCGGTCCAATCTCCGTCGCCGTCACCATTGGCGGAGGCAGGTTTCGGGGATCGTTAACATCGGTCCATTACCAACCCAACGTTGCCCCGCGAGGAAAAGCCGAACTCGGGGCCGTTCGGGGGTGTGCCGATGCTTCGCTTTGATATTCCGAGAAAGCTCTATGCCCTGGTGGTGCTGTCGGCCCTGAGTCTCGTGGCGATCGGCACGGTCGCCCTGAGCTATCAATACGACGCGATGTACACTCAGCGCGTGAACCGCCTCAACCTGATGACCGAATCGGCCGTCAACCTGATCGACCACCATCGCCAGCGTGTCGAGAAAGGCGAGATGACGGAGGCTGCGGCCCGAACCGCCGCCTATGCCGCCGTCACATCGATGCGGCACGGCAAGGACGGCTACTTCTTCGTCTACGACCGCGACATCAACGTCGTCGCCCATGCGACGTCGAAGCTCATCGGCCAGAGCTTCCGCGACCTGAAGGACACGACCGGCTTCGCCTTCATCGCCGACGTATTGCCGCGCGCCGTGCGCGATGGGGTCGCCTCCATCGTCTACACGTGGAAGCGCACGCCGGACGCCGAGGCGACGCCGAAACTCGGCGTGTTCCGGTTCTACGCGCCGTGGGGGCTCTACATCGGCACCGGCGTCCATATCGACGACCTGAAGGCGACGCTGTGGGAGCAGATCGAACGCCTCGGCGTCATCGCACTCGGCATCCTCCTCGTCCTCGGCGCGGTTTCCTGGGCGATCATCCGCTCGATCGTGCGCCCGATGAACGCGCTGCAGGCGACGATGGGCCGGCTCGCCGAGGGCCGTACCGATATCGCCCTGCCCGAGGCGGAGCGGAACGACGAGGTGGGCGCGATGGCCCGTGCCGTGGCGGTGTTCCGCGACAACGCCGTCGAGCGCGAACGGCTGCAGGGCGCCCAGGATGCCGATCAGGCGCTGAAGATGGAGCGGGGGGAGCGGCTCAACGCCCTGATCCAGGGCTTCGAGGGCACGATCACCGGCATCGTCACCACCATCGGCGGGGCCGCCTCGCAGCTGCAATCGACCGCGCAGGGCCTTGCCGGCACCGCGAACCAGACGGCCGAACAATCGACCGCCGTCGCCGCGGCCGCCGAGGAGGCGACCACGAACGTCAACACCGTGGCCGCCGCCGCCGAGGAACTCGGCACCTCCGTCCAGGAGATCGGCCGGCAGGTGGACGGGTCGGCCGCCCTCTCCCGCACCGC
Source organism: Methylobacterium sp. J-043 (assembly GCF_022829505.1). NCBI lineage: Bacteria > Pseudomonadati > Pseudomonadota > Alphaproteobacteria > Hyphomicrobiales > Methylobacteriaceae > Methylobacterium > Methylobacterium sp. J-043. The sequence continues at coordinate 25,336 of NZ_JAKSYB010000032.1, forward strand.
CGTGGACGAGGCCGGCCAGACCGGGCAGCTCGTCCAGGATCTGAGCGAGGCCGCCGCCCGCATCGGCGACGTCGTGGCGATGATCTCCGACATCGCCGGCCAGACCAATCTGCTGGCCCTCAACGCGACGATCGAGGCGGCGCGCGCCGGTGAAGCGGGCCGCGGCTTCGCCGTGGTGGCGGCGGAGGTGAAGGAGTTGGCAAGCCAGACGGCGCGGGCGACGACGGACATCTCAGAGCAGATCGCCCGCATCCAACGCTCCACCGATACGGCCGTGAGCGCGATCGGCGACATCACCGGGCGAATCCGCGAGATCAGCAGCGTCTCCACCTCGATCGCGGCGGCGGTCGAGGAGCAGAGCGCGGCGACCCAGGAGATCGTCCGCAACGTGGCCCAGGCCGCGACGGGCACCAGCGAGGTCACGCACAACATCACCGGCGTCGCCCGCGCCTCGGAGGAGACCGGGACGGCCGCCGCACAGGTGCTCGGCGCCGCCTCGGAGCTGTCGCAGCAATCCGATCACCTGCGGGCCGAGGTCCGGCGCTTCCTGGCGACGGTGCGGGCCGCCTGAAGCCTGACGCGCTCGCCGACGGCCCTACGAAAAGAGCCGAGCCGACCCCGATAAGGTCGGCTCGGTTTTTCGATTCATGCGCGCGGTCCCCTCGGAGAGCCGGCATCGCCAGGGGGCAGGTAACCGCCTCGGCTCCGTGAGCATCGTCCAGGATACCGGATCCAGAACGATGCTCCAGCCTTCTGTTTTACATCATCTTTTTCTGAAAAGCCGGAAGCCACCTTTCGGGATGATGCGCTAGGCCGGCCGCCGATCAGGCATGCCCCTCGATGGCGCGCAGGACGGCGACCATCTGGTCGGCCTGCGAGCGGGTGAGCCCTTTGCTGATGATCGTGCCGTCCCGGCAGATCGAACAGGTGCCGTCTTCGGCGACCCGAATCTTGATCGAAGCCATGATACCCATCCGGAGCCGGAACGGCTCCTCATTCCGTCGAAGCTTAACCGTTCCTGAAAGGCCCGCAACCCTGCGCGTCCCACTCATCCACGGAAGCGGTGTGAGGTAAGGATCGGCGATCCTGCCGTCACTGCGACGAAATGTACTCGAAACCCAAAGCCAGTGACCCGAAACGCAACCGGCGGCTCGCTCCATGGAGCGGCCGCCGGCAGGCGTTTCAAAGGTGGTGGATCAGACCGCCTTCTTCTCGAGCCGACGCTCGATCACATGGTTGTCGAGGCCCGGCGCGACGAGCGGTGGCTCCGGCGCGGCCTTGCCGTCCTTGCTGCCGAGCGCGTTCGTAAGGCGGGAGCGCTCGAACAGCAGCACCACGACGATGGCCACGGCGAAGGGGATGATCAGGTAGAACAGGCGGAAGATCAGCACCGCGGCGAGAACCGGCGCCTTCTCGGCATCGGTCTGAAGCTGCATGGCGGTGAAGAACACGAGCTCGAACACGCCGAGGCCGCCCGGCGCGTGCGAGGCGAGCGCGACGGAGAACGAGGCGAGGAAGATCCCGAGCACCGGGATGAAGCCGGGGTTCAGGGCATCCGGCAGGGCGAAGTAGATGATGCCGGCGGCACCCAGCAGCTCCAGCGGCGCCGCGATGAGCTGGCGCACCATGATTCCGGGCCGCGGATACTCGATTTTGAAGTTGCGGATCGTTAGCGGGCGGAAGCGCAGCACCGAGCCGAGGACGTAGAGCGCGACGAAACCGAGCAGACCGAAGCCGACCAGCCGCGAGGTCGCGGGATTGGTCAGCACCGCCGGCAGCAGGTTGTCGAGCCGCGCAAGGAGGTTCGGATCGTAGACCAGCACGAAGCCGCCGAGCAGGATCGTGCCAAGACCGAAGGTGAAGGAGCACAGGGCCACTAACACCGCGACCTGCGCCGCCGAGAGGCCTTTCGAGGTGTAGGCCCGGTAGCGCACCAGGGCGCCGGAGAAGACCGAGGCGCCGATGTTGTGCGAGAGGGCGTAGGTCGTGAACGAGCACAGCGATACGAATAGCCACGAGATGTGGCGCACACCCAGATGCAGCAGCGCAATCCGGTCGTACCAAGCGAGCGCGGCGTAGGCGACGAGGGTGGAGAGGGCGGCCAGCAGGAAGTGATGGAGCGGGATGGCGGCAAACGCCGCTTCGATGCTCGCCCAGGAGAGGGTCTTCAACTGTCCCCAGAGCAGGTAGCAGGACACCGCCACCGCGGCGAGGCCGATCAAGCCCCAGAAGACTTCACTGATTTTTTTCATGGATGTCCGCCGCCTCTCTCGGGAGCGGTCTCTCCTGCGCCACGACCGCGCGCATCGCAAGCGGGACTGGGCGACCGTCTCGATGGGGCCGGCTCTTGCCGTCAGATCATGACGCTTTCATGCCGAACAATGCGGCCCTGATCGATTCGGCGGCGCTGGCGAGCATCGCATTCAGTGCGGCTCAAGCGCTCGGGAATGGCCCCTTGATGAACGCGGCGATCGATCTGGCAGGAAAGCACGGCTCGGCGGGGAGCCGTGCGGATCGGGCTTGCCCCCTACCCTACCGCGAAGGCGTGACCTGATCGATGTAGGCCGCGTTAGATCCTCTCGAGGGCGGAGGGCTCGCCCGTTCGCGGCGACCGGAGGATCGACCCTTGATCGACCCCGGGATCGGACCGGCCGCGTCGAGCAGTTCCTCGTCCGTGATCAGGCCCGGGCGACGCGTGCTGGTGCGAGGCCCCGGTCCCAAACGCTGTCCCTCGTAGAGGTTGATACAATCGCGCAGGGCGATCGGGTCTCGAATGAAGGTGCAGTCATTCACATTCGGGACAGGCGCTGCCCCGTTCGGAGTGACGAGGTTCTGCGCGACCACAACCGGCGATGTGGATGTCGGCCCGAGCGTATCAACCCGATAGGCGATGCCGTCCGGCGTGACGGCGTTTCGCGCCGTCGCAACGGATGGGGCGTCCTCCAAATCCCACGCGAGCGTCCGAGACCCTCTTCCATCCAGTGGGATGACGCGCTGCGCAAAGGCGGTGCAGGGGATAAGGCCGGCGACACAGGCCGCGAGCAGGACCTTGGTTCCAGACTGCAGCATGTCGCACCTATGCAGGAGCGGCGCGCGCCAGAATGCGGTTCGCTGCCGACTACATCGGTAAAAACTTCGTTTCCCATTCGGGGTTCCCCCCGGAGCCGACCGACCGGCACCGGCTTTCACCCGGGCCCGCCCGGCAGGATCGAAGCATGCGGTTCCGACAGAGTGACAGCGGGGAACCGTGGACGCGCCCGCATCACCGGCCTCGTGCCGCCGACGCGCTCGACAATCCTGCCGACAGCCGTCTCCGACCCGATGGCATCAGGCCGGCGCCTCTCGGTCCTTGTTGACGCGCTTTCCCTCGACGAACCGGCACACTTCGTCGGAATGCGCTTGAGGATCTCGCCTCTCAGGCCCGAGCCCGAAGTCCGATCGCGTCCATCTCGGCCTGCTCGCGGGCGGCTTCGGCCGCACGCTCGGCGGAGCGCTCGCGATCCTCCAGGATCTCGACCTTCTTCAGTTCCTCGAACGCTTCGCCGAGCTCTGCCTTGGCCTCGGCGAGCTGCCCCTCGAGGGCGGCGGCCGACTGGCGCATGTTGTCCCGGCGGCCGGTGGCGGCGCGGGCATAGGTCGGATAGGCGAAATGGGCCGGATCGGAGATACCGGCACGGGCTTCCTCCTGCGAGACTTCCCGGTCGAGTTCGGCCGCCATGCGGTTGAAGTCGGCCATCATCATCTCGATCTGCGCCACCCTGCGGCGCTTCTCATCCACCTGGAACCGACGCAACCGGATCAGCGTGTCACGCGATTTCATGTCGGGCCATCCACTCCACGCTACGCCGGGACGCGACCCGATCGGCGCGGGCGGTCCACACGGACCGTTATCCCGACGCGCTTTTCGAAGCCGCCTCACGCACCGCCGACAATGGCGGCCAACCGGTCGTAACCCTCGCCGATGGAGGTTGCTTCTTCCTTACCCTGCCCCAGAAAAGCCGTCAGATCGGGCATGAGAGCGACCGCCTCATCCACCTCCGGCGACGAGCCGGCGCGATAGGCCCCGAGCCGGATCAACTCTTCCATGTCGGCATAGGTCGCCAGCACCTTTCGCGCACGGCGGACGGTGGGAAGATGGGCCGGGTCGCAGGCCCGCGGCATGGTGCGCGAGACCGAGCGCAGCACGTTGATCGCCGGGTAGCGCCCCTGCTCGGCGATCCGCCGCTCCATGACGATGTGCCCGTCGAGGATGCCGCGCACCGCATCCGCCACCGGCTCGTTGTGGTCGTCGCCCTCCACCAGCACGGTGAACAGACCGGAGATCGCCCCCTCACCCACGCCCGGCCCGGCCCGTTCGAGCAGGCGCGGCAGTTCGGAGAAGACGGTGGGCGTGTAGCCCTTGGCCGTCGGCGGCTCGCCGCCGGCCAGCCCGATGTCGCGCTGGGCCATGGCGAAGCGGGTGATCGAATCGATCATGCACAGAACCTGCGCGCCCTGATCGCGAAAGTACTCGGCCACCGCCAGGGTCACGTAGGCGGCGTTGCGGCGCATCAGCACCGGCTCGTCCGAGGTCGCCACCACCACGACCGAACGGGCGAGCCCCGCCGCGCCGAGATCGTCCTGGAGAAACTCCTGTACCTCGCGCCCGCGCTCGCCGACGAGGCCGATCACCGCCACGTCGGCGGCGGTGTAGCGGGCCAGCATCGACAGCAGCACCGACTTGCCGACCCCGGAGCCGGCGAAGATGCCCATGCGCTGCCCGCGGCACATGGTGAGGAAGGTGTTGATGCAGCGAACCCCGAGATCGAGCGGCGGCCCAACGCGCCGTCGTCCGTGCGCGGGAGGCGGATCGGCCCGCAGGGGATAGATTGCGGGCCCCTGCGCGAGAGGGCCGAGGCCGTCGATGGGCCGCCCGAGGGCATCGACGGTGCGGCCGAGCCAGGCGGCGGAGGGGCGGATCGCGCCGGCCGCCTCGTCGCGCACCAGGGCCGGGCAGCCGCGGCGTACGCCTTCGAGGGAGCCGAACGGCATGGCGAGCGCCCGGTCGCCGGCAAAGCCGATCACCTCGCACGGCACCGTCGAGGCCGCGACCCCGGCGCCTTCCACCAACACGTCGATGCGGCCGCCAAGCCGCATCGCGGAGACCGGCCCGGCCACCTCGACCAGAAGGCCGCGGATCGCCGTCACCCGTCCGAAGGTCTCCAGGGTCTCGACGGTCGAGAGCGCGGCGAGCGCCGCCGCCAGCCCTCCGGAGCCGCGCTCCTGCGTCATGTGCTCCGACCCCGTTAACCGCGTCCCGCCACCGAACCGGCCGATGTCTTAACACCGCCGGACCGCTCGCCAAGGCTCCCGGCCGGCTGACCGGAGGGCGATGCCGCCGCTCGCGGGAATGGGAACGGCGACGAATGGCCTTCGTCACCTTTCCGCAACAGAAGGGCCAACCTCAAGCAAAAGAAGGGGTTAGCGGGGGAGGCTCACTCTCGGCTTCGGGAGAGCGCGCACCGCTGGAGAACAGATCGCCAACGATAGGGAGAATCGCTGCCGGACTCGAAAGAGACAGTGCTTGCAAGCGGGATTCGGGTTTTGTTAACGGTTAAGGAATAGCGTTTCGAAAGTGGGAATGAGGGAGCGTCCGCCGTGGCCGTCGGCGGACGACCGGCGGCGGCTTGTCTCAAGCGCCCCGAAACGGCTTGTCCGGTGGGGATCACGATGCGCGTACTTCTGATCGAGGACGACAGCGCCACGGCGCAGAGCATCGAATTGATGCTCAAGTCCGAGAACTTTAACACCTACACGACCGACCTCGGCGAAGAGGGTGTCGATCTCGGCAAACTCTACGATTACGACATCATCCTTTTGGATCTGAACCTGCCCGACATGTCGGGCTACGAGGTGCTGCGCTCGTTGCGTGTCGCCAAGGTGAAGACCCCGATCCTGATCCTGTCGGGCATGGCCGGCATCGAGGACAAGGTGAAGGGCCTCGGCTTCGGCGCCGACGACTACCTCACCAAACCCTTCCACAAGGACGAACTGGTGGCGCGCATCCACGCCATCGTCCGCCGCTCGAAGGGCCATGCTCAGTCGGTCATCACCACCGGCGACCTGATCGTGAACCTCGATCAGAAGACCGTCGAGGTCTCGGGCTCGCGGGTCCACCTCACCGGCAAGGAGTACCAGATGCTGGAACTCCTCAGCTTGCGGAAGGGCACCACGCTGACGAAGGAGATGTTCCTCAACCATCTCTACGGCGGCATGGACGAGCCGGAGCTGAAGATCATCGACGTGTTCATCTGTAAGCTGCGCAAGAAGCTGGCGAACGCTTCTGCCGGCAAGAACTACATCGAGACCGTGTGGGGCCGTGGCTACGTGCTGCGCGAGCCGGTCGAGGGTGAAGACCGCATGGCGGTCTGAGATCCGTCGCCGGAACCTTGCCGACGAACCCCGCTCCGGCGGGGTTCTTTTGTTCAGGGTCCGGCGATCCGCGAGCCGAGGGCCTGGACGAGGGATCGGGCGTTGCGGGAGGCGGTCGCAGCGTCGGCCGCCAGCGAGCGGATCGTCGGCAGGTCGCTCTCGCACGCGGTACAGAGAAGCGTCAGCCGATCCGTCTCGGCCCGCCCCGAGAAGCGACCGCCCGGCGCGGCCTTCGCCTCGGCAGCGAGCGTGCCGAGATCGCGGACAGCGAATCCTTCGGCGAAAGCCGGCAGGGGCGCGAGGCCGAGAAAGACGGCAACGGCCCGTCGCCGCATGCGCCCCCTTCCCCCGCGACCGCGAACGAACCGCCGAATCAGGCCTCGGCCGGCTCCTCGCGGAAATACGGCTCGACGGCGCCCTTGAGCTTGACCGTCATCGGATTGCCGGCCCGGTCGAGTGCCTTGCCGGCCGAGAGCCGCACCCAGCCTTCGCTGACGCAGTACTCCTCGACATTGGTCTTCTCGGCCCCCTTGAAGCGGATGCCGACGCCGCGGGCGAGGACCGCCTCGTCGTAGTGGGGGCTGTTCGGATTGACCGAGAGGCGGTCGGGGGGCGTTTCGGACATGGATGGTGCGTTCCTGGAAATCGTGCCGGCCGGTTACGGCAATCGCGGCGCGCCCGCAACGGCACGCTCGGCCCGCGCCGCATCGATCAGCTCCGCCACCCGCCCGCTCTGGAGGAGCGGAATCCACCGCATCACCGTCTCATGCGGAAAATCCCACCACGCCGCCTCGACGAGTGCAACCGTCGTCGCCTCGTCGAAGCGGCGGCGCACGATCCGCGCCGGATTACCGGCGACGACCGCGTAGGGCGGTACATCCCGCGTGACGACGGCATGGGCCGCGACGACCGCGCCAGGCCCGACGGTCACGCCCGACAGAATCATGCAGCCCGATCCGAGCCAGACGTCGTGGCCGATGATCACGCCGCCGCGCGAGGAATGGTAATCCTGTGGTGCGTCCGCTCCCGGCCACAGGCCGGTCATCGCGGCGAACGGATAGGTCGAAACCCAGTCGAGCCGGTGGTCGCCGCCGAGCAGGATCTCGACCCGATCCGCGATGGAACAATACCGGCCGATCGTCAGCCGCTGGCCGGATTCGGGGAAGCGCACCTTCGGTCGGCCGTAAGAGTATGCTCCGATTGAGAAATTCCAGCGCCGGGCCAGCTTTTCCAGATGCAGCCGCGTCTCGTTGTGCGGGTTGCGCCCCCGCCGCAGCCGTTGCAACAGATGCCTCAACAGTGCCCCCCGCGAGAAGAGGGTGCGGGCGCGCAAAAACGAGCGGAAGAGGACGGCATCGCCATGGCCGACAATATGTCCGAGGATCTGAAGTCCGGGGCGCTCGTCTACCACCGACTGCCGAAACCCGGAAAGCTCGAGATCCAGGCCACCAAGCCGCTCGGCAACCAGCGCGATCTGGCCCTCGCCTACTCTCCCGGCGTGGCCGCCGCCTGCATGGCGATCTACGACGACCCGCAGGAGGCCGCCACCCTCACCATCCGCCAGAACCTCGTCGCCGTGCTCTCGAACGGCACGGCCGTGCTCGGCCTCGGCGATATCGGCCCGCTGGCCTCCAAGCCGGTGATGGAGGGCAAGGCGGTCCTGTTCAAGAAGTTCGCCGGCATCGACGTCTTCGACATCGAGGTGGACCAGAAGGACGTCGACAAGCTCGTCGACGTGGTCTGCTCCCTGGAGCCGACCTTTGGCGGCATCAACCTCGAAGACATCAAGGCGCCGGAATGCTTTGAGGTCGAGGAGCGGTGCCGGGAGCGGATGAACATCCCGGTCTTCCACGACGACCAGCACGGCACGGCGATCATCGTCGCGGCCGCCGTCCTCAACGCACTCGAACTCGCGGGCAAGCAGCTCTCGGACGCCAAGATCGTCACCTCGGGTGCGGGTGCTGCGGCCCTGGCCTGCCTCAACCTCTTGGTCTCGCTCGGCGCGACCCGTGAAAACATCACCGTCACCGACATCAAGGGCGTGGTCTACAAGGGCCGCGCCGAGCTGATGGACCGCTGGAAGGACGTCTACGCGCAGGAGACCGAAGCGCGGACGCTCGCCGAGGTGATCCCCGGCGCCGACGTGTTCATCGGCCTCTCGGCCGGCGGGGTGCTCAAGCCCGAATATCTCGAGAAGATGGCCGAGAAGCCGCTCATCATGGCGCTCGCCAACCCCTACCCCGAGATCATGCCGGACTTGGCCGAGCAGGCGCGGCCGGACGCGATGATCTGCACGGGGCGCTCGGACTTCCCCAACCAGGTGAACAACGTCCTCTGCTTCCCCTACATCTTCCGTGGCGCGCTCGATGTCGGCGCCCACAAGATCAACGAGGAGATGAAGAAGGCCGCCGTGAAGGCGATCGCGGCGCTCGCCCGCGAGGCGCCTTCCGACGTGGTGGCCCGCGCCTATGGCGGGGAGGCCCGTCCGTTCGGGCCTCGCTCGCTGATCCCGAGCCCGTTCGATCCGCGCCTGATCCTGCGTATCGCCCCCGCGGTGGCCAAGGCGGCGATGGATTCGGGCGTCGCCGGGCGACCGGTGGAGAACATCGAAGCCTACGCCGAGTCGCTCGACCGCTTCGTGCACCGCTCCGGCTTCATCATGAAGCCGCTCTTCTCCAAGGCGAAGGCCGATCCGAAGCGTGTCATCTACGCCGAGGGCGAGGACGAGCGCGTGCTGCGCGCCGCGCAGGCGGTCGTCGAGGACAAGGTGGCCCGGCCGATCCTCGTCGGTCGCCCGCGGGTGATCGAGACCCGCATCAAGCGCTTCGGCCTCGACCTCAAAGCGGGCGAGCATTTCGACCTGATCGATCCCGAGGACGATCCGCGCTACCGGGCCTATGTCGCCAGCTATCTCGAGATCGCCGGGCGGCGCGGCATCACCCCGGATCTCGCGCGGACGCTGGTGCGCACCAACACCACGGTGATCGCGGCCCTCGCGGTGCGCCGCGGCGAGGCCGACGCGCTGATCTGCGGCCTGGAGGGCCGGTTCGAGACGCGCCTGCGGGTCATCCGCGACATCATCGGGCTCTCGCCCGATTCGCTCGATTTCGCCGGCATGAGCCTGATCGTGACGAAGAAGGGTGCCTTCTTCCTCGCCGACACCCATGTCCGCCAGGATCCGAGCGCGGAGGAGATCGCCGACGTCGCCATCGCCTGCGCCAACCATGTCGGCCGCTTCGGTCTGACGCCGAAGATCGCGCTCCTGAGCCACTCCGATTTCGGCCAATCGGATTCCGCCTCGGCGAAGAAGATGCGGCGGGCACTCGAACTGATCCAGGCGCGCGCGCCCGACGTTCAGGCCGACGGCGAGATGCAGGCGGATTCGGCTCTGTCCGAACTCGTGCGCGACCGGGTGCTGCCGAGTTCGAACTGGAAGGGCGCGGCCAACATCCTCGTCTTCCCGAACCTGGACGCGGCCAACATCGCCTTCCAGTTCGCCAAGGTGCTCGCCGACGCGCTGCCGGTCGGCCCGCTGCTGATCGGCCCGGCCAAGCCGGCGCACATCCTCACCCCCTCGGTCACCGCCCGCGGCATCGTCAATGTCACCGCCGCGGCGGTGGTGGAGGCGCAGGCCATGGCGCCGCTGCCGGTCGCGCCGGAGGCCGAACCCGGCGTGGGACCGATCTCGGAGTAACGCCCCGAGCTTGGCTGTGATTTTGCATTCAGTTCCGGGCGTTGAACGCGTCCGGAGTCTGCAATGTGCCTTGGTGATGATCCGACCTGTGCCGCCTTCGCCGAACATCGGCTGCGCTACCGGCGCGACATGGAGCCGGAGCGGCGTGCCTTCCTGAAGAGCAGCTTCGTCGCCACCGGAGGCGCTGCGGCCCTGGCGGCGGGCGGTCTTTCGCTCGTGAGCCCGGCCCTGGCCCAGAGCAGCGCGCGCCGTCTGAAGCAGACCGCCCATTACCACCTGCCGGCCAATGCCGAGACCATCCACTGGGGCTACTTCTCGAAGACCCTCAAACCCCAGGTCGAGATTGAGTCGGGCGACTTCGTCACCATCGAGACCCTGACCCACCACGCCAACGACGACGCCGAGCGGATGGTGACGGGTGATCCCGGCGCCGAGAGCGTGTTCCTTTGGACCAAGGAGAAGAAGGGCGTCGCGCGCCGCGGCGCCGGACCGGAGGATTCCAAGCTCGGTCCCGGCGGCGGGCTCGGCGTCCATATCTGCACCGGCCCGGTTGCGATCCGCGGCGCGGAGCCCGGCGACGTGCTGGAGGTGCGCATTCTCGATGTTGCCCCGCGCCCCTCGGCCAACCCGAAGTTCAAGGGCCGGACCTTCGGCAGCAACGCGGCGGCGTGGTGGGGCTACCACTACAACGACATGCTGGGGGGCAACAAACGCGAGGTGCTCACGATCTACGAGGTCGATGCCTCGGGCGAGCGCGACTGGGCCAAGGCCGTCTACAGCTTCCCCTGGCCGGGCGTGACCGACCCGGATGGCCGCGAGCACCCGACGATCGACTATCCCGGCCTGCCGGTCGATCACACGAAGACCAAGCGCAGCTTCGACGTCTTGAAGGGCATCCGCGTGCCGATCCGCCCGCATTTCGGCACGATGGGCGTGGCGCCGGCGGAAGCCGACATGGTGAACTCGATTCCGCCGAGCTACACCGGCGGCAACATCGACAACTGGCGCATCGGCAAGGGCGCGACGATGTACTATCCGGTCGCCGTGCCGGGCGCGCTGTTCTCGGTGGGCGATCCCCATGCGAGCCAGGGCGATTCCGAACTCTGCGGCACGGCGATCGAGTGCTCGCTCACCGGCACCTTCCAGTTCGTCCTGCACAAACGGGCCGATCTCGCCGGCACCTCGTTGGAGTCCCTCGACTTCCCGATGATCGAAACCGCCGACGATTGGGTGCTCTCGGGCTTCAGCTACCCGAACTACCTGAAAGATCTTGGGGCCGACGCACAGAACGCGATCTTCCAGAAATCCTCCCTCGACCTCGCCATGCGCGACGCCTTCCGCAAGATGCGCCAGTTCCTGATGCAGGCGAAGGGGCTGACCGAGGACGAGGCGATCTCGCTGATGTCGGTCGCGGTCGATTTCGGCATCACCCAGGTGGTCGACGGCAACTGGGGCGTCCACGCCATCGTCAAGAAGGCGATCTTTTCGGAGCGGACGGTCTGACGGCAGCGCGGGGCCGAGCCTCCCATCCACCGCCCTCATCCTAAGGTGCGCGGATGGAGAAGGGGGGCCTCGTCGCCGGGTTGTGACCTTTCGGAACGGATGTTCCAAGCGGGGCTCAGACCGCCGGCCACCCCTCCCCCTTCGCCAGCGTCCGCGCGGAAAAATGGCCGCCGGGGAACACGGCCGCCACGCCGGGCCGCTTGAGGCGCAGGTCCCAGGCGCGCACTTCCGCGTAGCGCAGATGCAGCACCCGGCCGTCGCCGGAGCGCGAGACGAAGCAGCGCTCGAAGGCGAGGAGTTGCGTCGGCATCGGCGGGTGCGGGCCGGCGGCCGTGTCGATCTCCAGGGCGAGCGAGGCATGCGCCCCCGCCTCGAAGGCGCGGAACGCGTCGAGCAGGGCGTCGTACTCGACGCCGTCGACGCAGAGCTGGAGGCAGAAGCGCGGCGCGAAATCGGCGGCGCGGTCGAGTGGGCTGTCGCGCAGCAGCGTCAGGGCGAAGCGCCCGCTCTCGGCCGCCGGCAGAGTGACGCTGTGATCCTCCGCCACGCCGTCGAGCGCCCGCAGGCGGTCGGGCTCGATCGGCGAGGGCGCCGCCTCGCGCCCCTCCGCCCGGCCATCGGTGCGGAAGTGCAGGAGCGGGTTGATCCCCGCCGCGACCACGTCGGGATAGCGGGCGAGATAGAGGCTGGTGCTGAAGCCGGGGCTCGGGTCGAGGCCCTGCGCGGCGCCGACCTGCCCGTAGTGGCGCAGGGGGTCGAGCCGGGTCCGGCCGCTCTGCCGGCGATAGAAGGCCGTGTCGAAATCCGCGTTCGGGTTCCGGTCCCGGCGGGCGCCGAACCATGCGTAGTGCAGGAACGGGTCGAGGCCGCTGCGCGCCACGCCCGGATTGCGGTCGCGGTAATAGGCGGCATCGAACAGCTTCGGGACGCGGCCGATCACGGCACGGCGCAGGAGCCCGCTGGCAAGGCCGACGAGGCGGGCGACGGGGGATGCGCTCATGCCACCACCTGCGCCTCGCACAGGGCCCGGATCGCGGCCGTGAAGGCCTCGGTGTCGCAATCCTCGGCGATTTTTTCGCTGCCCTTCGCTCGGACGCCCTCCCACAGGACGGCGTCCTCGTGCAGCGCCACCAGGGCTTCGGCGAAGGGTGTCGGATCGCGCCAGTCGCGCACGAGGAAGCCGGCGCCGTCCGCCCAGCCGACCTGATCGGCGAGAATCGGCGTGACGACGCAGGGCAGACCGCGCGCCACCGCCTCGTGGACCTTGTGCGGAATGCCGGCGGCGAAGCGCGTCGGCGCCAGGAACACGCGGGCGGCGTCGAGATAGGGCTCGGTCTGCGGCACGCGGCCGGTGACCTGCACACCCGGCTCACGCGCATAGCGATCCCGGATCTCCGGCGCGATCCCACCGACGATGGTGAGTTGCGCCGCCTTCAACCGCGCACGCACGAGCGGCCAGACGCTCGCAAAAAACCAGTCGAGGGAATCCACGTTGGGCTGCCCCTCGCGGGCGAGCGCGCCGACGAAGACGAGGCCCGCGCGCCCGGCAAAACCCGGCGTCGGCGCCTCGGGCCGGGTTAGGGCGTGGCCGAGCACGGTCGCGTTGCAGGCGCTGTAGCGGGCGAGCACCCGCGCCTCGGCGGGAGAGACGCAGACCACCGCGTCGGCGAGCCCAAACAGGCGCGTCTCGCGCTCGGCTTGCCACGCCAGATCGGCGGCGGTCGCGCTGCCCGCGGTCGCGGCCTCCGTCACGAAGTCGCGCAGCGCGAACAGGGCCTCGGAGTCGAAGATCACCTTTGATCGCACGAAGCCGCGCGGATCGAGTCCGGCGGCGTGGAGCGCCTGCGTGACGAACAGGATGTTGTGCGGCCGGCTGACCCAGAGCACGTCGTAATGGTCGCGCCGCTCGGCGATCAGGCGGGCGAACCCCTCGTCGCCGCTGGCGTAAGAAATCTCGATGCGCTCATCGAGGTCGCGGTAGCGCCGCGCCTCCTCCGCATCCGCCTCGTAGTTCGGGAAGAACGTCACCGCGTAGCCGAGCCCCGCCATGGCGTTGAGAATGGCGTTGGCCCGCGGCAGGCCGGCGCCGAGATCGAGATGCGGCACCCGGTCATCGACATAAAGCACCCGCAGGCGCCAGGGATCGTGGTCGAGGAGGCCACCTCCCCGCGGCTGCGGCCCCTGCGCGAACAGGCTCTGCCGGTGGCGGTCGAGGAAGCGGGCACGGTTGCGGTCGAGCAGCGCCTCCACGTCCTCGCGGCGGGCGCTGGTGGCGTTCTCGTAGTGGATCGCCGTGGCGCGCGGCTGCACGATGACGCGACGCCCAGCCTGATGGCAGCGCAAGCAGAGGTCGGTGTCCTCGAAATAAGCCGGGGCAAAGAGCGGGTCGAAGCCGCCGAGCGCCTCGAACAGGGCCCGCTCGATCATCAGCACCGCGCCAGAGACGTAGCCGACATCGCGGGTCGCGGCGTGTTCGGGGGCGAAGGGGTCGGCGTTGCCGCGGCCGTGCGGGTGGGTGAGCTGCGCGTCGTCGCGAAAGCCCGCACCGGATTCCTGCAGCACGCCGCCGGGGAAGACGAGGCGGGCGCCGACGATGCCGGTGCCCTCGTGATCGCGGAAGGTCGCGACCATCGCCGCCAGCGCGCCGGGCAGAAGGTCGACATCCGGATTGAGGAACAGGATGAAACGGCCCCGCGCCCGCGCCGCGCCGGCATTGCAGGCGGGCCCGAAGCCGGTGTTGGTGGCGTTCTCGATCAGCGTCACCCCGTCGAGATTCGGGTAGAGCGCGCGGGTCTCCGGGGCAGAGGCGTTGTCGACCAGCACGACCTCGAAGGTCACGCCCGCGAGCGCTTGGCTCGCGCAGAGGCGATAGAGAGTGAGCGCCAGGAGGTGGCGGGCATCGCGGGCGACGATGACGATGGAGACGTCCGGATCGGGCTGCGGCGCGAAGGCGAGGCACACGCCGTTGCGCTGGATCGCCTCGACAATCAGCGCGGCCTCGGCGAGCGCGGCGCGGCGGCCTGTGCCGGGATCGACGGTGTCGAGCAGGGGAACGGCGGGGGTTTCGCTCATGGGTTAGGCCGCGCCCTCCGGCAGGATGATCCGGCCGATCCCGTCATCGCTGAGGAACAGGAGGCATCCGCCCGCCGGAGGCGTGGCCGCCGTGCGGAACGACAGGCTTGCGGGAAGCGGTGCCGGCAGACGGCTGGTGAGGTCGGCATAGGTCTCGATCTTGCGCCGGTGGAGGGGCGTGACCCGCTCCAGGCGCCATTCGAAAGCGCCCTCCCCCGCGATCAGGAAGACGGCCGCCGGATGGGTGCCGTTGACGAGCACGCCGGGGAGCAGGGTTTCGATCTCGATTCGATCGCCTGTGCTGCCGACGATGCGGCCCTCCGTTTCCCAATCCGCCTGCATCCGGGCGAAGGCGCGGGCGAGCGCCGCGCGGGTCGCGGGCGGCAGCTTTCGGTCGCGCACCCATTCGGGTGACAAGGCGACGTCCAGCGCGCCGAGATCGGGTGGATTGCCCTCGGCGGACGCCTCGGCACGGGCGAACCAGCGCTGTCGCTGCGGCGCATAGACAGCCGCCGTGCCGTGGCCGGGGCGCCGCTCGGTGGCCACCAGCACGCCGAGATCGGGGTCGGCGGCGGGCCGGGAGCGGGCGGAGGTTTCACAAGTCAGGACGAGACCGCCGCCGCGGACGACAATCGACTCCGCATCCGGGTGAGCCTCCCCTCTCCCCACGCGTGGGGAGAGGGCTCTGCCGACCTCGTCGTCGGCAGAGCGAGCCGGCAGGCGAGGGTGAGGGTGAGGGGGCGTAGACGAACGAGGCTCACTCTGAACCGCCCCCTCACCTCCGCTACCGCTCGTCGCGACGACGACAGGGTCGTCGCGACCCTCTCCCCGCATGCGGGGAGAGGGGGATGCGCGTCCACGTTGGTGCTCTTCCAAGAGATCAATCAACTCTGCCTCCGCCGCCAGCGCGGTCTCGGCGTAGCGCGTGAACAACCTCTCGCTCGCCCGCGTCAGGCGCGCCAGCGCGTCGGCATCGCCTGCAACCGCCAGCACCGCCTCCTTGACCGCCTCTGCATCCCGGCAGCGATGGGCCGGCTCGACCGGCTCGAAACCTTCGAGGCCGATCTCGGTGCCGATCACCGGGCGGCCGAAAGAGAGCGCCTCGCCAACCTTCATCTTCAGCCCGGAGCCCATCAGCATCGGCGCCACGACGAGATCGGCCTGAGCGTAGAAGTCTTCGAGCCGGTCGAGATAGCCGAGCAGCCGCACGCCGGGTCCTTCGACCCCGGGCAGGCTGCGGCAGATCTCGCCGGCGATGACGAGTTCGGGGCGATCCGGGGTCCAGCCGTCGCGCCAGGCCCGGATGAAGCGGCCGATCGAGAACAGGTTCGGATCGTTGCCGTGGCCGAGGAAGCCGATGCGCGCGACCCGCTCCGGCACGGCGAACGGCTTCTGGGCCGGGAAATGCGGCGGCAGCAGCAGGACGCGGCTGTCGGTCTGGTCCGCGAAAGAGGCGGCTTCCGCCGCCTGGATCGCCAGCACGACGTCGGCGCGGGCGAGACCCGCCGCCTCGCCGGCCGCGTCGGTGTAGAAGAAGTTCGGCTCGGCGCGGAACGGGCGGTACTGATTCTGACGGCCGGCGAAGCGGTCATGCGTGTCGATGAGCCGGAGCACGCCCGGCGGCACCCGCTCCAGGGCGCGCGACAGGAAGACGTAGTTCACCAGCACGGCGCCGGTCTCGGGGTAGGTCGAACCGTACCACGCCACGAAGTCGCCGACCTCGTCAGGGCACCATTCGTCGATCCCAAAGGCGCTGGAGCGCGTCTTGAGCGGGATCACGGTTCGCGCCTCGATCAGGAAGACGTTGCGGAACGTCTGCTCCATCGCCGAAAAGTCGGTCGGCGGATGCTGGCCGAAGCGGCGGTAGATCTGATCCTCGTGGGCGTAATAGGCGAGATCGATGGCAAAGCCGCCGCGGGTCAGCGCCTCGCAGGTGGCCGCCAACCGGCGCCGGTTGCCGGCGCTCACGGGCGCGGCCGGCATCGGCGTGAGAACGAGGATCGCGGGCTTGTCCGCGCGGTCGGACGGCATCACGACGCCCATGTCGTCAGTGCCGTGAAGCCGTGGGCGTGGAGCGCGAAGGAGCGCTCAGGCAGGCCCTCGGGCGCCGCGCCCCAGAGGGGTTCGAGCGCGAGGTACTGACGCGGGTGTTTGCCGAAGCGCAATCGTGCCCCGGCCACCCGCGCACAGCCCCAGCCGGCGCGGCCGCGAAACAGCAGGCCGTGCGGGATCGCGGTGCCGCCGAGGGTCCAGCCGTCGTCCTCGTCGGCGAGGTCCGGCGCATCCTCGGCGACCGGCAGCGCGATGACCGCCGCCTCGATGAGGCCGAACAGGCGCCCGAGCGGCGCGAGGCCGGTCGTACCCGCCGAGAGCAGCGCCCGCGCGAGCAGGGTCCGCTCGGCCAGGGGTAGGACATCGTTCGCGGCCCGCTCGGGCCGCACCGAGAGATCATGAAAATGCGTGGCGACGCTCACGCTCTCGGGCAGGGCGGCGCTCTCGGCTTCGAGCGCCAGCAGGCAGATGGGCCCGTCCGGCGCGCCCGCGTCGAGGCCGGAGAAGACCCATGTCACCAGTCGCACGGTCTCGGGCGCCGCGATATGCAGCGGAATCGGCAGCGAGGGCGGCAGGGGAAAGCGCAGCACGCAGGCGCCGGGAGCGGCCTCGATGAGCCGGCCGGGAACGGGCTTCGCCGGCTGTGACAGCGCAACGCCGCTCATGCCGTCGCGCCGTCGGCCGGGGAGACCATCGAGCCTT
The DNA here is from genome assembly GCF_022829505.1 of Methylobacterium sp. J-043. Taxonomy (NCBI): domain Bacteria; kingdom Pseudomonadati; phylum Pseudomonadota; class Alphaproteobacteria; order Hyphomicrobiales; family Methylobacteriaceae; genus Methylobacterium; species Methylobacterium sp. J-043. The sequence goes on from NZ_JAKSYB010000032.1 coordinate 42,770, forward strand.
CCGCCCACGGCCTCATTCCGAGGTTCCGCACGGCCTCGAAGGAACGTCCAGGGATCACGCGGGATCTGAAGCCCCCTTCGATGCCCGCTGTCGCAGGCACCTCAGGATGAGGGAAGCAGGCGGGAATCTCCGCGTGCATCGCCACCGCTTACGCCTGCGCCAGCGCCGAGAGGATCCGCGCCCAGGAGCGCGTGCCCTTGTGGAAGCTCGTCAGTTCGTACTTCTCGTTGGGCGAGTGGATGCGGTCGTCGTCAAGGCCGAAGCCGATCAGCAGGGTGTCGAGGCCGAGGAGACGCTTGAAGTCGCCGACGATCGGGATCGAGCCGCCGGCCCCTACCGCCACCGCCGCGCGGCCCCACTCGGCCGAGAGCGCGGCTTGCGCCGCAGCGAGTTGCGGCATGTCGTAGGGCAGTGCCACCGCCCGCGAGCCCTTGTAGCAGATCACCTCCACCGAGCAGTCGGCGGGGATGCGCTCGCGCACGAAGGCCTCGAAGGTCTTCGAGAGCTGCTCCGGGTCCTGGTCGTCCACGAGGCGGAACGAGACTTTTGCCGAGGCTTGGCTCGCGATGACGGTCTTCGTCCCCTCCCCCGTGTAGCCGCCGATGATGCCGTTGACGTCGCAGGCCGGGCGCGACTGGATCAGCTCGATCGGCAGACGCCCGCGCTCACCCGCCGGCTCCCTGAGGCCGATCGGGCCGAGAAACTTCTCGGGCGTCAGGCCGAGGCCGCGCCACTGCTCCAGCAGCTCGGGCGGGGGCTCGCGCACGCCGTCGTAGAAGCCCGGCAGGGTCACCCGGCCCTCGCTGTCGTGCAGGTCGGCGAGGATCCGCGACAGCACGTGGATCGGGTTCGCCGCCGCGCCGCCGAAGAAGCCGGAATGCAGGTCGCGGTCGGCGCAAGTCACCTTCACTTCGTAATAGGCGAGCCCGCGCAGCGAGGTGGTGATCTGCGGCGTCTCGCGATCCCACATGCCGGTGTCGCAGACGAGCACCACGTCCGCCTTCAGCCGCTCGCGATTGGCCTCGACCCATTCGGGCAACCCCTGAGAGCCGTTCTCCTCGGCGCCCTCGATCAGGATGGTGACACCGACGGGCAGGTCGCCGTTCATCGCGAGATGCGCCCGGCACGCCTCGACGAAGGTCATGACCTGACCCTTGTCGTCGGACGCGCCGCGGGCGACGATGCGCTTGGTGCCGTCCGCCTCCTCGATGCGCGGCTCGAACGGCGAGGTGCGCCACAGGTTCAGCGGATCGACCGGCTGCACGTCGTAATGGCCGTAGAACAGCACGTGCGGCGCCCCCGGCTTCGAGCGGTGCGCCAGCACGACGGGATGCAGCGAGGTCTCCTCGACGCTGGTCTCGAAGCCGAGTGCCGTCAGGTTTCCTTCGAGCCACTGCGCCGCCTCGCGGCAATGGCCGGCATAGGCGGAATCCGTCGAGATCGAGGGGATGCGCAGCCACGCGAACAGCCGCTCCAGGCTGTTGTCCAGATCGCGGTCGATGTCGTTGAGGACGGGGGCGAGTGCATCGGCCATGGCGGCTCCTCGAAGTCGGCGTGCGGGGCAAGCGTTAGCGCATCATCCCGAGAGGTGGCTTCCGGCTTTCGGAAAAAGATGATGCAAAAACAAAAGGCTAAAGCATCGTCCCGGATAGCGGATCCGGGACGATGCTTTAGCCGAGCTTCTCGCCCCGCGGAACCCCGGCCATCCGGGAAGCGCGTCCAAGCCTCGCCGGTCCGTGATCGCGCGGCGGCGCCCCTCCACAGGACGAGCGGAACAGGGCCACCTTGGAATGGTTATCGACACGACCCGGTGCGGGCCCCGAGCCCGCGCCCTTCCAAGACGCGCTCCCCGTCCGGCCCCTCGCGAAGCCTTTCGCCTCGCGTTCCGTCCGTGCGGAGCCCGTGCCTCATCACGGATGTAACCATGCTCATCGACAGCGGTTCGCCCGGCGCCGTCGGGACAATCGGCATCACGCTCACCATCAACGGTGAGCGGCGCGCGCTTCAGGTGGCGCCCTGGACCACGCTGCTCGACCTCCTGCGCGAGCGCCTCGACCTCACCGGCACGAAGAAGGGCTGCGACCACGGCCAGTGCGGCGCCTGCACCGTGCTGGTGAACGGCACCCGCATCAATTCCTGCCTCACGCTCGCGGTGATGAAGGACGGCGCCGAGATCACCACCGTCGAGGGGCTCGCGGGCCTCGCCCATCGCGAGGGCAAGAACAGCCTTCACCCGATCCAGGAGGCGTTCGTCGAGCACGACGCCTTCCAGTGCGGCTACTGCACGCCGGGCCAGCTCTGCTCCTCGGTCGGCCTGATGAACGAGGGCCACGCCAAGACGCGCGACGAGATCCGTGAGGCAATGAGCGGCAACATCTGCCGCTGCGGCGCCTACACCAACATCGTCGATGCGATCGAAGAGGTGATGCACCAGGGAGACGCCCGATGAACCGCTTCGATTACGTTCGCCCCAGCACGGTGGCGGAGGCGGTGCAGGCGCTGGGCAGCGATCCGGCGGCCCGCTTCATCGCCGGCGGCACCAACCTCATCGATCTGATGAAGTACGATGTCGAGCGGCCGGGCAAGCTCATCGACATCACCCGCCTGCCGCTGGCTGAGATCGAGGAGCGCGACGGCGGTCTGCGCATCGGCGCCCTCGTAACCAACGCGACGCTGGCCTACGACGCCCGCATCCGCGAGCGCTACCCGCTGCTTGCCGACGCGATCCTGGCCGGAGCCTCGGCGCAGCTGCGCAACGCGGCCTCGACCGGCGGCAACCTGTTGCAGCGCACCCGCTGCTACTACTTCTACGATACGGCTACGCCCTGCAACAAGCGCGAGCCCGGCACTGGCTGCTCGGCCATCGGCGGGGTCGATCGTATCCACGCGATCCTGGGCACCAGCGAGCACTGCATCGCCACCCACCCGTCCGATATGTGCGTGGCACTCGCCGCCCTGGAGGCGACGGTGCAGGTGAGTGGGCCGCAGGGCGACCGCGCGATCCCGTTCGCCGAGTTCCACCGCCTGCCCGGCGACAATCCCGCCAAGGACACCAACCTCGCGGCCGGCGAGATCATCGTCGCCATCGATCTGCCAACCAAGGGCTTTGCGGGCAAGCACCACACCTACCTGAAGCTGCGCGATCGGCTCTCCTACGCCTTCGCGCTGGTCTCGGTCGCCGCCGCGCTCGAACTCGACGGTGAGACCATCCGCACCGCGCGCCTCGCGCTCGGCGGCGTCGCCCACAAGCCCTGGCGCAACACCGAGGCCGAGGCGCTGCTGCAGGGCAAGCCCGCCACCCGCGAGACCTTCAAGGCCGCGGCGGATCTCATCCTGCGCGAGGCCAAGCCGCAAACGACCAACGGCTTCAAGATCGAGCTGGCGCGCCGCGCCATCGTCCGCGGCCTTGAACAGGCCGCCGCCGGCACGCCCCAGTCCCAGTCCGACAAGCGCATCCAGTAAGGAGCAGCCATGACCGTTCAGATCAGCCCGGCGGCTGGCCGCGACCGTTTCGTCGGCAGCGCCGTCAGCCGCGTCGATGGCCCGGCCAAGGTCACTGGCCTTGCCAAATATGCCGGCGAGTTCGCCGCGCCCGACCTCGCCTACGGCGTGGTCGTGTCGAGCGCCATCGCCAAGGGCAGCATCCGCAGCATCGACGCCTCCGCGGCCGAAGCGGTGCCCGGCGTCATCAAGGTGATCACCCACGAGAACCGCCCGGCCACCTCCGACAAACCGGAGGATTATCAGGACGCGGTGGCGCCCCCCGGCGCGCCGTTCCAGGCGCTGGCAACGAACCGCATTGTGTTCTCCGGCCAGCCGGTGGCCCTCGTCGTCGCCGAGGATTTCGAGACGGCGCGCTACGCCGCCTCGCTGGTGCGGGTCGATTACGGGGTCGTGGCCCCGCGCACCGACCTCGAAGCGCAGGCGCCCGAAGCCTACGATCCGCCGATGAAGCGCTCCGGCATCAAGCCGCCTCCGGAGCCGTGGGGCGATGCTTCGACGGCGTTCGATGCGGCCGAGATCCGTGTCAACGGCCAGTACCGGATGGCCGACGAGCACCACAACCCGATGGAGCCACACGCTTCCACCGTCGTCGTGGAAAAGGACGGCACTTACACGGTCTACGACAAGATCCAGGGCGTCTCGAACACCCACGACTACATTGCGGGCGCCTTTGGCCTGAAGCCGGAGCAGGTGCGGGTGTTGAACCCCTATCTCGGCGGCGGCTTCGGCTCGGGCCTTCGGCCGCAATACCAGCTCTTCCTGGCGATGCTGGCGGCCAAGGATCTCGGCCGCTCGGTGCGGGTCACGCTGACCCGCGACCAGATGTGGTCCTTCACCTACCGTTCGGAGGCGCTCCAGACCGTCTCGCTCGGCGCCGACCGCTCGGGCAAACTCACCGCGCTCAAGCACGACGCGGTGCAGGGCACCTCGGCCTACGAGGATTATCAGGAGGTCGTCGTCAACTGGTCGGGCGTGCTCTACGATTGCGACAACGTCGCGCTCACCTACAGCATCGCCAAGCTCGACACCCCGACGCCCGGTGACATGCGCGCGCCGGGCGCCGTGACCGGCGTCTACGCCATCGAGACCGCGATGGACGAGCTGGCCTACGCCATCGGCCAGGACCCGATCGCGCTTCGCCTGAAGAACTACACCGAGAGTGATCCGACGGAGGAGAAGCCATTCGGCTCGAAGGCGCTGAAGGACTGCTTCCGCCAGGGCGCCGAGCGCTTCGGCTGGAATCGGCGCACCCCGGAGCCGCGCTCCATGCGTGAGGGCCGGGAACTGGTCGGCTGGGGCATGGCCACCGGCATCTGGGAATCGATGATGATGCAGTCGAGCGCGCATGCCGTGCTCACCGCCGACGGCCGGCTCGAGGTCGGCAACCAGACGGGCGACATCGGCACCGGCACCTACACGATCCTGACCCAGATCGCCGCCGACACGCTGGGGCTGCCCCTCGACCACGTCACGACCAAGCTCGGCGACACCAAGCTCGCGATGGCCCCCGTGGCGGGCGGCTCGTGGACGGCGGCCTCCTCCGGCACCGCCGTGATGAAGGCCTGCCGCGACATCGCCGAGCAGGCGTTCAAGCTGGCCCGCGGCATGGACAACTCACCGCTCGCCAACGCCGATTTCGAGCGCGTGGTGTTCACGAACGGCCGCATCGAGGTGGCGGGCGATCCCTCCAAGAGCGTGGCGCTCACCGACGTGCTGAAGGCGACCGGAACGCAGAAGCTGGAGGCAACCGGCGAGGCCGCCCCGGACAAGGACTTCGCGAAAGAATACGAGGCCTACACCCACTCGGCGATCTTCGTGGAAGTGAAGATCGACGAGGAACTGGGCCAAGTGCGTTGCACCCGCGTGGTCTCGGCCATTGCGGCGGGCAAGATCCTCAACCCGAAGACGGCGCGCAGCCAGATCCTCGGCGGCGTCGTCATGGGCATCGGCTCGGCCCTTCACGAGGAATCGATGCTCGACCACCGCATCGGTCGGTTCATGAACCACAATCTGGGCGAGTACCACGTGCCGGTGCATGCCGACATCCACGACATCGACGTGATCTTCGTCGACGAGGAGGACAAGGCGAACCCGCTCGGCGTGAAGGGCCTCGGCGAGATCGGCATCGTCGGCGTGGCCGCCGCGATCGCGAACGCGGTCTACCACGCCACCGGCAAGCGCATTCGCCACCTGCCGATCACGCCCGATAAGATTTTGGGCGAGGACTAAAACCGCTAGCAGGTAACCAGAAAGAACCTCGCCGGCTCGGCCGGCGAGGTTCTTTTTGCGAAATCGCTGCCGGCACATCCCACCAGATCCGCCAGTCGTATAAATTACAATACTTACAGAGCAAATTAATAAATAATATCTACAGACTATAATACTGATATTTTGTCGATGCCAACAAGCAACACTCATCGACAATCGAGTTGTAAAGGTATTTTATCATATATCTCAGGCTTGTATCCGCAGATATTGGCATGTAATTATTTTTGAGTTCATTTTGGAATCGGATAGATATGCGACGGATTTGTACGGGTATCTGCACAATCATTTCAACAATTATTCTTTCCGCCTGCACGACAATTGCCCCGACTGAACCCGCACCAGGACGTCTGTCGGGAGATACACACGCGCATTCCGGGGTTCCTGCGAAGACAAATGGAGGTGCGCCAGACCTTCCGAGCAACTACAGGAACAAAGCAGCGATTTACATCGTCAGCGAATACATCCAAGACGCAAGTGGACCTCCCGAGATCAGCGAGCCAGTGTCGGACGCCGGGCCGTTCGGCGGTTCGACACGAGCCATCATCCGCTTTCCTGTGAGTGCTCAGACAGCTTCTAAGAAAAATATCGTCGCATTCATAGGAGCTGCCGGTCCATACTATCGTTGCGCATCCATATCCGCTTATTCCGGAATTTCTTCACTTGGCAAGACAGAATTGACCGTAAGATCCTCCAATGTTGATACACTAGAATGCGGCCGATCTCTAAAATTTTCCCGATATAGCGAACTGGAAAATCTGGCAGCGCAATGCCGAATCCCAGGTGCGCCCTGTCGCGGAGAAACGGTCGTTACTTACACACTCAAAGAAAGAAAGAGCCAGTAAACGCATTCCGCCCAACCATTGCGCTCCATTCGGCATGGAACTAGCACCGCCCGTATCCCGCTCATCCTTGCCGAGCCCCAAGCCGTGAACAGCCTCCTCGTCTTTCTCGGTGCTGGCCTCGGCGGCGTGATGCGCCACGGGATCAACTTCTGGGCCGTGCGGCTCGGGTCGAGCTTCCCGTGGGGCACGCTCGGCATCAACGTCGTCGGCTCGGTGCTGATGGGGGTCGTTACCGGCTGGTTCGCCCTGCGCGGCGGGCCGCCCCAGGCGCGGCTGTTCGTGGCTACCGGAATCCTCGGCGGCTTTACCACCTTCTCGACCTTTTCCCTCGAAGCCCTCACCCTGATAGAGCGCGGCGATTGGGTCGCGGCCCTTGCCTATGTGCTCGTCTCGGTGCTGGCGGGCATTGGCGGGCTGGCTCTGGCGCTGATCGTGATGCGGCAGGTGCTTTAGTGCTTCTCACAAAACGCCCGCTGCGCTGAGATGCCCAGAGGGGCGAAGATCGGTGATCGGACGTTTGGTGAGGCGCTTTCAACCAAGGCGGGCGAGGGCTGCCATCGCCTCCGTCTCGTTCACGATGTCCACGTAGCCGAGTTCCGAACGGATGCGACTCGTATCCTGCACGATGGGCTGAGCGTAGTCGAAATCGGGCGGCGGCGGGTGGTTCTTCCGCGGCGTCAGGTGCGCCAGGCGCTCGCCCATGGTCGGCGTTCGGTCCTCTCCGATGTTGTAGATCGAACGGGCTGCCGCCGGATGGCACGCGGCCAGGGCGATGGCCGCCGCGACATTCCCCGCATAGCCATGGGTCCATCGCCAGTTCGGCCGATCCACGAAACCGTAGACGGTGGCGAGATCGGCGTTGTCCTCGGGGCCGTAGACCTTTGGCAATCGCAGCACCGTCCAGGGCAGCGCCGCGCCTTCCATGACCACCCGCTCGGCCAGGATCTTGTCGTAGTCGCGGACATAGTCACCGAGCGCCGCTTCCTGGCCACGATAAGGGAACCGGGTCTCTCGCAGAGGTGCGTCCTCCTGCAGGGGAACGGGATCGGGTGGGCCCGGCTCCCTGCGCAGCAGGCGACCGAAGGCGCGGTAGACGTCGGCGCTCGAAATCATGACGAGGCGCCAGGCGCGGCCGGCGAAGGTCTCGACGGCACAGCGCGCATCGGCCGCGCCCATGAGCACCATGTCGATGACGATGTCCCAGTCGGCCGCCGCAGCGGCGCGGGGAAAGCGGATGATGGGATAAGCCGCGTCCGGATCGTGCAGGCGGCGCACCGGCGGCAGGATCGGATTGTCGGTCCGTCCGCGGTGGAGCAGCGTCACGTCCTCGCCCTGCTCGTGCAGTCTGCGCGCGAGGTGGGCACCGATGAACCGCGTGCCGCCGACGACGAGGATGCGCACGGTCCCTCCCGCGATCGGGCGTGACGGCCGTGTCACGCTGCTTGTCCCCGATAATCCTAGGGTGCCGGCGGACTTCCTCCACCGCCCCTCCTGCGCTCGACAGACCCGCAGCCGCACCGCTACCAAGTCGGTGTGCCTCATTCGTGGAAGTGGAGCCTTGAGCACCTCCCCTTGGTCCGGTCGATGCGGGGTTCTGCTCATGGCACTCCTCACCACCGTGCGACCAGTCCCCGCCAACTCGTGAGAGAACCCCTTCGTCGATGCCGCCCGGCACGTGCCGGGGCTCGCCCTCGACATGCGCTATGCCGGCTCCGACAACTTCGTCGGCCGGCCCATCGCGGGCTACAAGGCGCCGCGCTGCCTGCTGACTCCGCAGGCCGCCCGCGCGCTGGCCCGGGTGCAGGCCTCGCTCGCACCGGACGGACTCGGCCTCAAGGTGTTCGACTGCTACCGCCCGCGTCAGGCGGTGGCCGACTTCGCCGCCTGGGCGCGCGACCCCGCCGACACGCGCATGAAGGCGGCCTACTACCCGCGGACCGACAAGGCGGATCTGTTCCGCCTCGGCTACATCGCCGAGCGCTCCTCCCATTCCCGCGGCTCGACCGTAGACCTGACGCTGATACGCCTCGGCGGCGGCACCGAACTCGACATGGGCACGCCGTTCGACCTGTTCGATCCGGCCTCGGCGACGGATTTTCCCGGCGTCAGTCCCGTCCAGGCGCACAACCGCCACCGCCTGCGCGACGCGATGATTCGCGCCGGCTTCGCTCCCTACGCGCAGGAATAGTGGCACTTCACCCTCAAGGGCGAGCCCTACCCCGATACAGCCTTCGACCACCCCGTTCGCTGATCGCCCGCACCAAGCCGAGATACCGCCGCGATTTTTTGGAGCGGGTTGAATTGTTCTAAATCGATAGTGTCGGCCGCAAAAACAGAACTCAATTAAAGCATTTCCAATGTTTTGAAGATCACTTGCGTAATATCGACAGATAGAGCCATGATGAACGCATGGCACACCTTCTGACATTTCCGAACGCTTCACACGTCAGCGCGTGGCCCTCGCGGGCCGATACGCTGTCCTCGGTCCGCGAGGGCTCCGACGGCTTGGCCGGTTTGCTCGCGGCCCTCGACGCACTGCTCGAATCCGTGCGCCTCGCGTGGTGGGACGGCTCCTCCCTCGGCTTGAGCCGGGGCGGGCTCGAATCCTTGGTCGGGCTGGAGCCGGGCGACGCGACACCGCCGCGGTTGGTGCCGATCGAAGCTCGGGCAAGGGCTCGGGGAAAGGTGCAGGCATGAGCGCCGGTCTCGTCACGGCCCCGCCCGACGCGGGCGAGCGGCACGCGCAAGGGTCGTTGGAGCGGGCGCTCACGACCGCGTTCTGGCAGGCGCTTCAGCGCGAGCCGATGCACGTCATGGCCGCGCTCGAAGCCGCGGCGCGCACTGTCGGCACGCTCTACCGGCAGGTCGCTGCCGCGCACGGCCCCGATGGGCACTGCCCCTGCGGCTGGGAGCCCGACCCGGAAACCGACCTCATCGTGCTGGAAGCAATGCTGGCCGCCGCCCTCTCCCACCCGGCCCATCGGGATCTCGCCGACATGGTGCCCGCCGGGCGGGCGTGAACCATCAGGCAAGGGGGACGTCGCTTCGAGAACCGGCCGTCGAGTTTCGGAGGCGGCTGGTCGTACTGTGAAGCGGCGAGGCGGCCACTCTCCATAGGTGCCGCGCGCCGCCGGCTTCGCTTTAGGACCGGACCACCACGCTCGTCGTGCCCGACTCCAGCAAAGCTTCATCCTCGTCCTCGGCCTCGCCGTCGATCTCGGCATCGGCCTCCTCGTGGCCGGTGACGCCCGCGGCTTCCGCGAGGCTGCGAGCGACGCGGCGCAGGAGCTTGCGCAGGCGGCGGCGCTCCTTGTTGTCGAAGTCTTCGAGCAGTTCGGCCTCGACCTCGTCCCAGATCCGCTCGATCGCGGCGGCTTTGGCAAAGCCCGTCTCGGTGAGGCGCACGCGAACGATGCGCCCGTCGCCGGCCTCGGCCCGGCGCTCGACGAAGCCGAGGGCGGCAAGCCGCGAGATCGTCTTGGAGGCGGTCGGCGGGCGCACCCGCAGGGTCGCGGCAAGGTCACCCATGGTCATGCTGCCGGCCGCTGCCAGCGCCTGCACCACCTGCTCCTGGCCGGCGAACAGGTCGAGTTCGGCGAGCCGGTCGCCGATCCGGGCGCGGTGCAGCCGCGCTGCCTGGACGAGCGCCCAGCCGACACTCTTGGCCGCCGGGGGGCGCAGCCGCTTGACGGTCTTGTTGACGGTCTTGCCCGCCTTGTCCTTCGGTGCGCTTCGACCGCCCGGCTGAGCGGGGGCTTCATCGTGTGCCGCCACGGCGACCACTTCGTTTGCCGCCGACATGCTCCGGTTTCCCTTCACGGACGTGCGGGCTCCTGAACGCTGCCCGAAAAGAGTGCCCTCCGGGCGGCCCGCAGGGCAAGCATCTGCCGATTGGCGATGAAACTTCGATGACAGAAACCCTTCGCTTTGCCGCCACGGGGCCGACAACACACCGCTTTTGCGAGAAACCGCTTCACGGCGCGGCCGATTTCGTGGATTCCCGCGCCGCATGAGCTTCGACCGGAACCGAGACGACGGGCTGTTCGCATGAAGCGCCGCGAGGCGCTCGGCCTCTATCCCCTACGCGACCTGCGCCGTTGTGCGGACGACGCTTGGAACGCGACCGGCCCCGATCCGGTCTTCGCGCTCGGCCCCGCAGACGCGGTGTCGGCCCTGTCGGGCCAGCGCATCCGCGTCCGCTGCCGGCCGGATTCGGTGCGGCCGGTGCTCGCGGTCGAGGCGCGGGGCGAGGCCGAGCCGCGCCGCTACCGGCTCACGGTGCGGGCGGACGGCACCGACGACCTGATCCGCCTGCCGCCCGGCACACGCGCGCTGCGCCTGGAAGCCGCCGAGGCAGGCCCACGCTTCCGCCTCGATGCGGTGCGGATCGCGCCGGCGGGCCGGATCGAGGCGGCGCTCCTGTCCGCCCAAAAGATCATCGAACGGTTGCCGCCGCAGGAGCGTCGGCCGCTGCGCCTCCTGCGCCGCGCCGTGGGCCTCCTGCGCAGCGTGCCGCCCGGCGAAATCTGGCGCCGCCTCACACGCGCCGCCGAGACCCACCGTCCGCCCGCCAGCTACGCCGCCTGGATTCAGGCGGTGGAAGCCAAGGCTCTGCCCTCGATTGAGACGATGCGCGCGCAGCTCGGAGCCCTGCCGGAGCGTCCATTGATCTCCCTCCTCATGGCGGGCGGCGGCGATCCGATACAGCTTGGGGAAACGGTCGCGAGCCTGCGGGCGCAGATCTACCCGGATTGGGAATTGTGCCTCGCGGCGGCGCCATCGGCTGCGCTCGACGCGCTGGCGGCGGAGGACGACCGCATCCGTCTGTTCCCACCTTCCGACGGCAAAGCAGCCTCCCTCGACGCGGCGCTGGCGCAGGCGCGCGGCCCCACTCTCGCGACGTTGGAGCCCGGCACCCGGCTCGCGCCGCACGCCCTCCTCGCCCTCGTCCGGCGGCTCGGCCGCGAGCCCGATCTCGACCTGCTCTACACCGACGAAGACCGGATCGGGCCGGACGGCGCCCGCTGCGATCCGTACTTCAAGCCGGACTGGTCGCCGGAGACTCTGGAGAGCAGCTTCTACATCGGCGGTCTCGCCCTCTATCGCACCGCCCTGGTGCGGGCGGTCGGCGGCTTTCCAGCGGACAGCGAGGGCGCGCACGACTACGATCTCGCGCTCCGCGTGACCGAGCGGAGCGAGCGCATCGGCCACGTCGCCCAGGTGCTCTGCCATCGCCGCGTCGCCACGCCCGGCTCGGAGGCCGCCGCCCGCGCGCTCGCCGGGCGCGCCCGGCGCACCGGCGGGCTCGAGACCGTTCGCGCGCTCGGCCCTGAGCGTTTCGCCCTGCGGCGCACCCTCGCGACGCGCCCGCTCGTCTCCGTCATCATCCCGACCGCCGGGCGCGACAGCCTCATCGGCGGGCGCAGCATCGATCTGCTCGCCGCCTGCCTCGCCAGCATCCGCGAGACGAGCACCTACGAAACCATCGAGATCGTGGCGGTCGATAACGGCGACCTGCGCCCGCAGACGCGCGCGGCGATCGAGCGGTTCGGCGCGCGCACCGTGACCTGGGACAAGCCGGTCTTCAACGTCGCCGCCAAGATGAATCTCGGCGCGGGGGCGGCGAGCGGCGAGGTTCTGGTCTTCCTCAACGACGACATCAGCGTCATCACGCCGGACTGGATCGAGGCGATGCTGGCGCTGCGTGCCATCCCCGGCATCGGCGCGGTCGGCCCCAAGCTCCTGTTCGAGGATGGGAGCCTTCAGCATGCCGGAGTGGTCTTCGGCGAGGGCCTGCCGGACCATGTCCGCCGCGGATATCCCGGCGACGACGCCGGGTATCACGGCTCTACTCTGGCCAACCGCAATGTTCTCGCCGTGACCGGCGCCTGCGTGATGGTGGCCCAAGCCGATTTCGAGGCGATTCGCGGCTTCGACGAGGGTTACGCCATCAACTACAACGACATCGACCTCTGCCTGCGCCTGCGCGAGCGGGGCCTGCGAACGGTCTACTGTGCTGAGGCGAGCCTGCACCACTACGAGAGCCGCAACCGCATCCCCACCGTCGATCCCGCCGAGCAGGCGCGCTTCCGCAAGCGCTGGGGCGGATCGCTCGCCCGCGATCCGCACTACCCGGAGCCGTTCGGCATCCGCCCGCCCGTTTTCGAACTCGACGCCGAGCGGTTTCCAGCAGCATGGCAGCGCATGGTAGAGGCGTGGCGATGATGGCGACGACGCAGACACTCGGAGGCCAACCGTGAAGGCCGTGATCCTCGCGGGCGGGCTCGGCACGCGGCTCTCGGAGGAGACCGTGGTGCGCCCCAAGCCGATGCTGGAGATCGGCGGACGGCCGATCCTCTGGCACATCATGCAGATTTTCGCCGCCCACGGCGTGAGCGAGTTCGTGATCTGCCTCGGTTACAAGGGCTACGTCATCAAGGAATTCTTCCTGAACTACCGCTTGCACCTGAGTGACGTGACGCTCGATCTCGGCCGGGGCGACGTGCAGTTCCACCGCTCGGCCGCCGAGGACTGGAAGGTCTCGCTGATCGAGACGGGCGACGCCACCATGACCGGCGGGCGGCTCAAGCGGGTGCGCGACTATCTCGGCGACGACGATTTCTTCATGACCTACGGCGACGGCGTCGCCGATATCGACCTCACCGCATTGGCCGCCTTCCACCGGGCGCATGGGCGCCTCGCGACGCTGACGGCGGTGGTGCCGCCCGGCCGCTTCGGCGCGCTCGACCTCGCGGGCGACGCGGTCCGCAGCTTCCGCGAGAAGCCGGCGGGCGACGGGGCGACCATCAACGGCGGCTTCTTCGTGCTGTCTCCGAAGGTTCTCGACCGGATCGAGGGCGACGCCACCGTGTGGGAGAGCGGCCCCCTGGAAAGCCTCGCCCGCGACGGCCAGCTCCACGCCTACCACCATCACGGCTTCTGGCAGGCGATGGACACCCTGCGCGACAAGAAGCACCTCGAAGAACTCTGGGCCCGCGGCGACGCGCCCTGGAAGGTGTGGTGATGGGGGCGCTCAACCCCGATCCCACCTTCTGGGCGGGCAAGCGCGTGCTGCTCACCGGGCATACCGGCTTCAAGGGCGCGTGGCTGAGCCTGTGGCTCGCCCGCCTCGGCGCCCACGTCACCGGCTTCGCCCTGGCGCCGGAGACGCAGCCGAACCTGTTCGAGGCGATCGGATTTCCGGCCGAGGACTCGCACATCGCCGACATCCGCGACTTGCCGGCGCTCGCCGAGGCCGTGGCGGCGTCCGAGCCCGAGATCGTGATCCACATGGCGGCGCAGGCCCTGGTGCGGCCCTCCTACACCGATCCGGTGGGGACGTTCGCGGTCAACACCATGGGCAGTGTCCATGTGCTGGAAGCGGTGCGGGCGGCGCCGAGCGTGCGCGCCGTCGTCGTCGTGACGAGCGACAAGGCCTACGAGAACCGCGAATGGCCCTACGCCTACCGCGAGACCGAGGCGATGGGCGGGCGCGATCCCTACAGTGCCTCGAAAGGCTGCGCCGAACTCGTGACAAACGCCTACCGCGCCTCGTTCTTCGGCGCAGGCGGCCACCCGGCGCGGATCGCCAGCGCGCGGGCCGGCAACGTCATCGGCGGCGGCGACTGGTCCCTCGACCGGCTGATCCCCGACATCGTACGCGCGTTCGAGGCGGGGGACTCGGTCGAGATCCGCGCGCCGCACGCGATCCGCCCGTGGCAGCACGTGCTGGAACCGCTCGCCGGCTATCTGCGGCTGGCCGAATGCCTCGCGGGCGCCGACGGCGCCGCCTTCGCCGAGGGCTGGAATCTTGGGCCGGCGGACGAGGATTGCCGCCCGGTCTCGTTCCTGGTGGAGCGGCTGGCCCGGGGCTGGGGCGGGGGGGCCGGCTGGCACCTCTCGCAGAAGACCCATCCGCACGAAGCGACCTATCTCAAGGTCGATGCCTCCAAGGCCCGCGCCCGACTCGGCTGGGACCGGCGCCTGACCCTCGACACCGCGCTCGACTGGACCGCCGCGTGGTACCGGGCCGCCGCCTCCGGTGCCGATCCCCGCGCTCTGGCCGAGGCCGAGATCGCGCGCTACGAGGCGCTGGGCCAGCCTGGAGCACACGCGTGACCGCCCCGACCTGCCGCGCCTGCGGCGCCGCCCTCACCCGGACCTTCTGCGATCTCGGCCTGTCGCCGCTGGCCAATTCCTACGTCACGCCTGAGCGCCGCCACCGGGGTGAGACCTTCCACCCGCTCCACGCCTATGTCTGCGACGCCTGCTGGCTGGTGCAGCTCGAAGCCTTCGAGAGCCCCGAGGCGATCTTTTCGGATTATGCCTACTTCTCCGGGTTCTCCGCCGGCTGGCTGCGGCATGCCGAGGCTTACGTCGCCGCGATGATCGCGCGCTTCGGGCTGGGGCCGGACAGCAAGGTCGTCGAGGTCGCGAGCAACGACGGCTACCTGCTGCAATACTTCGTCGCCCGCGGTGTTCCGGTGCTCGGCGTCGAGCCGGCGGCCAACGTCGCCCGCGTGGCGGTGGAGCGCGGCGTGCCCACGCAGGTCGCCTTCTTCGGCCGGGACACCGCCCGGCGGCTGGCCGCAGAAGGGCACAAGGCGGATCTGACGGCGGCCAACAACGTGCTCGCCCACGTGCCCGACATCCTCGACTTCACGGCGGGCTTCGCCGAGATCCTGAAGCCGGAGGGCGTCGCTACCTTCGAGTTCCCGCACCTCCTGCGGATGATCGAACATCGGCAGTTCGACACGATCTACCACGAGCACTTCTCCTACCTCTCGCTCGGCGTGGTGATCGGCATCCTGCGCCAGCAGGGCCTTCGGGTGTTCGACGTCGAGGAATGGCCGACCCATGGCGGCTCGCTGCGCGTCTTCGCCTGCCACGAGTCTGCCTCCCACGAGCCCACTCCGGAATTGGAGCGCTTGGTGCTGAGCGAATGGGGGGCGAACCTGTTCGACCCCTCCGGCTATGCCGGCTTCGGGCAGGCGGTGGCCGACATCAAATGCGCAGCGCTCCGCTTCCTGATCGAGGAGCGGGCGGCGGGGCGGACCGTCTGCGCCTACGGCGCGGCGGCCAAGGGCAACACCTTCCTCAACTATTGCGGCATCGGCCCGGAGCTGATCCGCGCCGTCGCCGACCGCTCGCCGCACAAGCAGGGCACGTGGCTGCCGGGCAGCCGCATCCCCGTGGTCTCGCCCGACGAACTCCTGTCCATGCGCCCCGACACGGTGCTGATCCTGCCCTGGAACCTCAAGGACGAGATCGCCGGAGAGATGGCCGCGATCCGCGAATGGGGTGGGCGCTTCACTGTCGCGATCCCCGAACTGACGGTGTTCTGAAGCCCGATGATCTTCGAGGAACTCGCGCTGCCCGGCCTATTTCGCGTCGTGCCCGAGCCGCACGCGGACGAGCGCGGCTTCTTCGCCCGCACCCAGTGCGAGAGCGAGTTCGCGGAGCGGGGGCTGATCGGGCGCTTCACGCAATCGAGCGTGTCGTTCAATCATCGCCGCGGCACCGTGCGCGGAATGCACTTTTCGAAGCTGCCCCACGCCGAGACGAAGCTCGTGCGCTGCACGGGCGGCGCGATCCACGATGCGGTGATCGATCTGCGGCCCGATTCACCGACCTATCTCCAAACCGCATCCGTGACGCTCTCGGCCGTGAACCGCCACGGCCTCTACATCCCGGCGGGCCTCGCCCACGGCTTCCAGACGCTGAGCGACGACGCCGAGATCCTCTACATGATCGACCGGCCCTTCGTGGCATCCGCCGCGGACGGCGTACGCTGGGACGATCCCGCCTTCGGGTTCGCATGGCCCGAACCGGTCACCGTCATCGCACCGCGCGACCTCGCCTTCCCGGATTGGGCGGGGCGGTGAAGCGGGTTCTCGTCACCGGCGGAGCCGGCTTCGTCGGGCGCCACGCGATCGCCGCTCTGGCCGCTCGTGGTTTCGAGGTCCACGCCCTCGGCCGGACCGCGCCGGCGGATGTCCACGCCTTCCACGCCGCCGACCTGCTCGACCCGGTTCAGAGACGCGCCGCCGTGCAGGCCGCCTCGGCGAGCCACCTGCTGCATCTCGCCTGGGTCACCACACCCGGCCGCTACTGGCAGGCGCCGGACAACCTCGATTGGACGGCCGCGAGCCTCGACCTCGTGCGGACGTTCCGAGAGGCGGGCGGCACCCGCGCGGTCGTGGCCGGAACCTGTGCCGAGTACGATTGGACGGAGATCGCAAGCCTCCCCTCTCCCCGCATGCGGGGAGAGGGTCGCGACGACAGGGTCGCCGAAGCCCTCTCCCCGCATGCGGGGAGAGGGGATGAAGCGGATGTCCAAGAGGGCCGCCTTGTTGAATCCGCTCCCTGCCACCCCGCGACGCTCTACGGCGCTGCCAAGGACAGCCTGCGCCGTATCCTGGAAGCCTACGCGACGCCCGCCGGCCTCTCCCTCGCTTGGGGAAGGTTGTTCTACCTCTACGGCCCCGGCGAGACGCCGAGCCGGCTCGTCGGCGATGCGGCGCGGGCACTGCTCACGGGGCAGCGCCTCGCCACCAGCGAGGGCCGCCAGCAGCGCGACTTTCTCCATGTCGCCGATGCCGGCGCAGCCTTCGCGGCCCTACTCGACTCGAACGTGGTGGGTCCGGTCAATATCGGCTCGGGCGAAGCGGTGCCGGTGCGTCGCATTCTGGAAACGATCGGTGCGCTCACCGGACGCCCCGACCTGATCGATTTCGGCGCCCGCCCCCTCGGCCCGACGGAGCCGGCCTGCATCGAGGCCGACATTCGGCGCCTGGCGAACGAGGCCGGCTTTTACCCGCGCTACGATCTCGCACAGGGGCTGGCGCAAACCGTGGCGGCTTGGCGCACTGCGCTCAGCAATGCGGCATCAGCCCCTTGAGGCGGGCCAGGATATCCTCACCCGCGCAAGGGCGAGCGATGAACTGCGCGCCTTCCGGCATGCGCTCGGGATCGGGCGAGGCGCGGCCGGACACGATCAGGATCGGCAGGTTCGGCCGCGCCTGAGCGACGGAACTGGCCAGATCGAACCCATCGACCCGGCCCGAGAGCTGCACATCCGTCACGAGGCCGCAGATGTCGGGCCGCGCCTGAAGGATGGACAGCGCGCGTTCGGCGGAAGCACATTGCACGGTGTCGTAGCCGCCCTCTTCCAGCACGTCGCCGAGGTCCATGATGGTCAGGGCCTCGTCCTCGACGATGAGGATGACGGGACGGTCGGCTTCCGGATTCGTCGTCTCGGTCTGGCTCGCCACCTTACGCTCTCCCCGATTTGCTCCAGCGGCCCAAGTTGCTCGCAGACTTGTTGTTGACAGAATTAGCCTGCTCACAGACCTCGTCCACTCACAGACTTGGCCGTTTCCCATGCCGGGAAGCGCCGCGCTGCGATCATCCAACGAGTAACCCCGCTGCGGGTTGCAGGGTCCCGTGGTTCTCTGCGGACAAGCTCGCAAGCTTCACGCCGCACGGCGAGCGGCCCTCATGCCACAGCCTCGGTCACCGCCGTCACCGCCGCGATCAGACGGTCGAGGTCACCCGCATCGATGGTGAGTGCGGGAGTGAGGTAGACGATGTCGCCGAACGGGCGCACCCAGACGCCGCGCTCTACGAAACGCCGCTTGAGGTCGGCAAGATCGGGCGCACTCGCGAATTGCACCGCGCCGATGGCGCCGAGCACCCGAACGTCCCGCACACCGGGCAACCGGGTCAGGGGGGCGAGCCCCTCCTGCAAGCGTGCGGCGATCGCTTGAGCCTGTGCGAGCCGTGGCTCGGCCTCGAACAAGTCGAGGCTGGCATTCGCCGCCGCGCAGGCGAGCGGGTTCGCCATGAAGGTCGGCCCGTGCATCAGGGCCGCCGATGCCTCGTCCGACCAGAAGGCGGAAAAGATCTCGGTGGTGGCCACCGTGGCGGCGAGCGCCATCGTCCCGCCGGTCAGCGCCTTCGACAGGCAGAGGATGTCGGGCACGATGCCGGCCTGCACGCAGGCGAACATCGTTCCGGTCCGGCCGAACCCGGTGAAGATCTCGTCGGCGATGAGCGGCAGGCCGTGGCGGCGGGCGAGGCGGGCGACCGTGGCGAGCACCTCCGGCGGATGGGTCAACATCCCGCCCGCCCCCTGCACCAGCGGCTCGACGATCACCGCCGCGAGTTCGTGGCGGTGGCGGGCGAGCGCGGCATCGAGGGCGGCCTCCGCCTCGGCCGTGCGCGGCAGCTCCGCGAAGACCTGCGTCGGCAGGTAGGCGCCGAAGCGGCGGTGCATCCCCTCCTCGGGGTCGCAGGCCGACATCGCGCCCATCGTGTCGCCGTGATAGCCGCCGCGGAAGGCGAGCACGCGGGTGCGCCCGGTCTCGCCGCGGTTGAGCCAGAGCTGCACCGCCATCTTCAGCGCGACCTCGACGGCGACCGAGCCGGAATCGGTGAAGAAGACGTGGTTGAGATCGCCCGGCAGCAGCCCGGCGAGGCGCGCGCCCAGCCGCTCGGCCGGGGCGTGGGTGAGGCCGCCGAACATCACGTGCGGCATCCGCAGGAGCTGGTCGGCCATGGCCGCCGCGATGTGCGGATGGTTGTAGCCGTGCACGGCCGTCCACCACGAGGCGATGCCGTCGATGAGTTCACGCCCGCCTTTCAGCGTGATGCGCGTGCCCCGCGTCGCGATCGCCTCCAGCGGCGGCGCGGCGGTCTTCATCTGGGTGTAGGGGCGCCAGAGGTGGTGGTGATCGAGCGCGGTCATGCGCGGGGATTGAGGGGTGGCGCTGACGGAGTCAAACGCGCACAGCCCCTCCCCTGATGGGGAGGGGCACGCGGCGGCTCTACTCCGCCGCCTCGCCGTAGGCCTCGGTCGGCGGGCAGGAGCAGACGAGGTTGCGGTCGCCGTAGGCGTTGTCGACGCGGTTCACCGGCGGCCAGTACTTGTCCATCCGCAGCGACCCCGACGGGAAGCAGGCGGCCTCCCGCGAATAGGGCCGCTCCCAGGCGCCGATCAGGTCCTGCACCGTGTGCGGGGCGTTCTTGAGCGGGTTGTTCGCCCGGTCCATCCGCCCGTCCTCGATCGCCCGGATCTCCTCGCGGATCGCCAGCATGGCGTCGCAGAAGCGGTCGATCTCGGCCTTGGTCTCGGATTCGGTCGGCTCGATCATCAGCGTGCCCGCCACCGGCCAGCTCATGGTCGGCGGGTGGAAGCCGCAATCGATCAGGCGCTTGGCGATGTCCTCGACGGTGACGCCCGTGCTCTTCTGAAAGGGCCGCACATCGACGATGCACTCGTGCGCGACGCGGCCGTTCCGCCCGGCGTAGAGGATGGTGTAGGCCCCATCGAGCCGCCGAGCGATGTAGTTGGCGTTGAGGATCGCCACCCGCGTCGCCTGTGTCAGGCCGCGCCCGCCCATCATCAGGCAGTAGCTCCACGAGATCGGCAGGATCGACGCCGAGCCGAAGGCGGCGGCCGAGACCGCGCCCTCCTCGCCCGAGCGCGGATCGGAGGGCAGGAACGGGATCAGGTGCGTCTTCACGCCGATCGGACCCATGCCCGGCCCGCCGCCGCCATGCGGGATGCAGAAGGTCTTGTGTAGGTTGAGATGGCTGACGTCGGCGCCGATGTCGCCCGGCCGGGCCAGCCCCACCATGGCGTTGAGGTTGGCGCCGTCGAGATAGACCTGTCCGCCGTGCCGGTGGACGATGTCGCAGAGTTCGCGCACCCGCGCCTCGAACACGCCGTGCGTGGACGGATAGGTGATCATGCAGGCGGCCAGCTTGTCGGCGTGCAGCTCGGCCTTCTTCGCAAAATCCTCGACATCGATGTTGCCGTGGGCGTCGGCGCCGACCACGACCACGCTCATGCCGCACATCTGGGCCGAGGCCGGGTTGGTGCCGTGGGCCGAGGACGGGATCAGGCAGACGGTGCGGTGCCCCTCCCCGCGCGAGAGGTGGTAGCGGCGGATGGCGAGCAGCCCCGCATACTCGCCCTGCGCGCCGGAATTCGGCTGCATCGAGATCGCGTCGTAGCCGGTGATCGCGCAGAGCTTCAGGGACAGGTCGTCGATGAGCTCCTTGTAGCCCAGCGCCTGATCATCCGGCACGAACGGGTGCAGCTCCGAGAATTCCGGCCAGGAGATCGGCAGCATCTCGGCGGTGGCGTTGAGCTTCATCGTGCAGGAGCCGAGCGGGATCATCGCCCGGTCGAGCGCCAGATCGCGATCGCTGAGCCGGCGCATGTAGCGCGTCATCTCGCTCTCGGCCCGGTTCATGTGGAAGATCGGGTGGGTCAGGTAGTCCGAGGTCCGCTCCAGCTCCGCCGGCAGGCGCGGCTCGGGATAGGCCTCGTCATAGGCCAGCTCGGTACCCCCGAAGGCGCGCCACACCGCCTGGATGATGTCGGGCCGGGTGCGCTGATCGACGCTGATGCCGATGCGGTCCGTACCGATGCGGCGCAGGTTCACCCCGTTCTCGACCGCGCTCTTCAGGATCACGCCCTGGAACGCGCCGACCCTCACGGTGACCGTGTCGAAGAAGTGCGCGGGCTCGACCGCGAAGCCGAGCCGCTCCAGCCCCGCGGCGAGGCGCACGGCGTCGCGGTGGACGCGCAGCGCGATGGCCTTGAGGCCGGCCGGCCCGTGATAGACCGCGAACATCGAGGCGATGACCGCAAGCAGCACCTGGCTGGTGCAGATGTTCGAGGTCGCCTTCTCACGGCGGATATGCTGCTCGCGGGTCTGGAGCGCGAGCCGGTACGAGCGGTTGCCGCGGGCATCGACCGAGACGCCGACGATGCGGCCGGGCAGCGCGCGCTTGTGGGCCTCGCGGGTGGCAAGATAGGCGGCATGCGGGCCGCCATAGCCCATCGGCACGCCGTAGCGCTGCATCGAGCCCACGGCGATGTCGGCCCCCATCTCGCCCGGCGCCTTCAGCAGCGTCAGCGCGAGCGGGTCGGCGGCGACCGCGGCGAGCGCGCCGGCTTCATGCAGCCCGGCGATGAGATCGGAAAAATCGTGAACCGCGCCGTTCACGCCGGGATACTGGAACAGCGCCCCGAACACCGCGGATGGGTCCAGATCGACAAAGGGATCGCCGACGACGACTTCCCAGCCGAGCGGGGCTGCGCGGGTCTTCAGCACGGCGATGGTCTGGGGCAGGCAGTCGCGATCGACGAAGAAGGCGTTGTTCTCCGACTTCGCCACGCGCTTGGCCATGCCCATCGCCTCCGCCGCGGCGGTCGCCTCATCGAGCAGCGAGGCGTTGGCCATGTCGAGCGCGGTGAGATCGCAGACCAGGGTCTGGAAGTTGAGCAGCGCCTCGAGCCGGCCCTGGCTGATCTCGGGCTGGTAGGGCGAGTAGGCGGTGTACCAGGCCGGGTTCTCGAAGATGTTGCGCTGGATCGCCGGCGGCATCGTCGTGCCGTGGTAGCCCTGGCCGATCAGCGAGACGAGCAGGCGGTTCTTGTCGGCGGTGGCGCGCAGCTTTTCGAGCGAGCGGCGCTCGGTGAGCGAGACGCCGAAATCGATGTACTCGGCCTGCCGGATGTCGGGGGGCAGGGTCTCGTCGATCAGCGCGTGCAGCGACTTGGCGCCGACCGTCTCCAGCATCTGGTCGATCTCGGAGAGCTTCGGGCCGATATGGCGGCGCGCGGCGAAATCGAAGGGGTCGTGGCGATCGTATTTCATGGGGGGCAGCCTTTCGAAGGCGGATGCCGCGCGCCGAGCCACCCGCTCCGTCCCCTCTCCTGAGGTGCTGCGAAGGCAGCCTCGAACGAGGGCTCCAGGGATCACGGCGAGTTCTGGAGGTCTCCTTCGAGGCCTCCGCTGCGCTCCGGCACCTCAGAATGAGGGCGATGGGTGGGACAACTCAGGCCGGCGCTACTTTGCGAACGCCGCGTAGGCCGCCTCGTCCATCAGCCCGTCCATGGCCGACGGATCGTCGAGCTTGATCCGGTAGAGCCAGCCGCCGCCCTGCGGGTCGGTGCCGACCGAGGCCGGGTCGGCGACCGCCGCCTCGTTGACCTCGGTGACTTCGCCGGAGAGCGGCGCGTAGACGTCCGAGGCCGCCTTGACGGACTCGACCACGGCGGCCGCCTCGCCCTTGGTCAGCGTCGCGCCGACCTTCGGCAACTCGATGAAGACGAGGTCGCCGAGCTGTTCGGCGGCGTGCGCGGTGATGCCGACCGTGGCGACGTCGCCATCAAGGCGCAGCCATTCGTGCTCGTCGGTGAAACGCAGCATGGTCAAAACTCCTGACACGAGAGGGATCAGCCGCGCTTGAAGCCGGCCGGGACGAAGGGAAGCGGGGAGACGACGAGGGGGAGCCGCTGGCCGCGCACCTCGGCGAAGACGCGGGTGCCGGGGGCGGCGAGCGCCGCCGGCAGGAAGCCCATGGCGACGGGCGCCCCGAGGCTCGGGCCGAAGCCGCCGGAGGTCACGCGGCCGACCGGCTCGCCGCCGGCCTCCGCAGCGAAGAGCGGGGCGTCCGCTCGTACCGGCGCGCGGCCCTCGGGGCGCAGGCCGACGCGGCGCCGAGCGGGCCCGCTCGCCATCGCGGGGAGAATCGTGTCCGCACCCGGAAAACCGCCTTCGCGGGCGCCGCCCCTCCGGCGGGCGGGGGAGATCGCCCAGGCGAGGCTCGCCTCGACCGGGCTGGTGCCGGGGTCGATGTCGGCGCCGTGGAGCGGCAGGCCGGCTTCGAGGCGCAGGGAATCGCGGGCACCGAGGCCGACCGGCAGCACCTCGGAGTCCGCGAGCAGGGCTTCGGCCACGGCCTCGGCGCGCTCGGCCGGCACGGAAATCTCGAAGCCGTCTTCACCGGTATAGCCGGAGCGGCTGACAAGGCAGTGCGCGCCGAGGATCGCGACCGTGCGCACATCCATGAAGCGCATCGCCTCGGTCACGGGCGCCAGCCGCGCCAGCACCGCGGCCGCCTTCGGGCCCTGGAGCGCGATCAGCGCATCCGGCACGAGCCTCAGGTCGATGCCGTCCGGCAGATGGGCGCGCAGATGCGCGAAACCGGCCGCCTTGTTGGCGGCGTTGACCACGATCTGGAGCCGGCCGGGCAGGCGCGCGACCATGAGGTCGTCGAGGATGCCGCCGGCCGCGTCGGTGAGAAAGCCGTAGCGCTGGCGGCCCTCGGGAAGCCCGAGAATGTCGACGGGGATCAGCGCCTCGAGCGCGCGGGCCGCTTCCGCGACGTCGCCGGAGCGGGGCGTCAGCGCGATCTGGCCCATATGCGACACGTCGAACAGGCCGGCCGCTGCCCGCGTGTGCAGATGCTCCTTCAAGAGCCCGGCGGGGTATTGCAGCGGCATCGCGTAGCCCGCGAACGGCACCATCTTGGCGCCGAGGCGCCGATGGAGCGCGTGCAGCGGCGTCTGTGCCAGCGGATCAGCGGAAACGGGGGCGGCAGGGCTCAAGGCCCCGGCAGCTTGCAGACTCATCGGGCACTCCGCGACAGACGGATCTTGCCCGCCGGCCGGCTGGCAAGTTGCCCCCATCTGTCACGCTTACCTGAGAGCTTCCCTCACTCAATATTCGAGCGAGGTTTCTCCTTCGGTGGGCGCCGGACGGCGCCTCTCTCCAGATTGTCCAACGATACGGTGATTGTGCCTGAGAGTTTCCGGGGGTGGTTGCTCCGTCGGCGCCATGACTCATCTTTCGATGGGCCTGGGCTCTCCCGTATCGTCTGTATCGGACGCCGGAAGGCTCGCACTTTGCGCCCCCTCGCGCAAGCCAAGTCCGGTGACGATCAGCGCATCATGTTGCGCAGCCGGCAGTAGCCGCGAAAGCTCTCGTAACCCGCCGGGCAGCGGCGGAGGCAGGCCCCGGCCGCGTATTTCAGCGGCGGGCGGCAGGCAGTGCGGAAGCGCTGCTCGCCGAACAGGTAGGATTGAGCCGGGCCGGCCGAGGTTGGCACCGGGCTGACCAGGAAACCGGCACAAGCCATCAGCAGAAGGACGACGCGGCGGAGGCGCGGCATGGCGGGGGTTCCTGCAGAGCCTGTGCAACGCACTGCCCCGCACGGGGTTCGCCGCGCCCGTCACCGTCGGCTTGACATCCCCCGAGCGCCGTCGCCTTCAACGTGCCATGTCGCCGAACCCCTCTCACAGCCTCGACGCCTTCGCCGGAGAAAAGCTCGCCGGCCTCGAAGCCGCCGCCCTGCGCCGCCGTCTGGCCGTGACCGCCCGCGGCCCCGAGGCGGCAGCCGAGCGGGAGAGCCGCGCGCTCATCTCCTTCTCCTGCAACGATTATCTCGGCCTCGCCCACGATCCGCGTGTGATCGCGGCAGCCACCGAAGCGCTGGCCCGCTACGGCGCGGGCGCGGGAGCCTCGCGGCTGGTGACCGGCAATTCCCCCCCGCTCGCGGCGCTGGAAGAGCGGCTCGCGCGGCACAAGGGCAAGGAAGCCGCGCTGGTCTTCGGCTCGGGCTATCTCGCCAATCTCGGCATCGCCCCGGCCCTCGTCGGCGCGGGCGACCTGATTATGATCGACGAACTCGGCCATTCCTGCCTGTTCGCCGGCGCGACGATGTCGGGCGCGCGGACCGTGCGCTTCGCCCACAACGACATGGCGCAGTTGCGCGCGCTTCTCGCCGAGCATCGCGGCGCGGCGCGGCGGGCGCTGATCCTGACCGAGCGGGTGTTCAGCATGGATGGCGACCGGGCGCCGCTCCCCGAGATCCTCGCCATCGCGGAAGAGTACGACGCCTGGACGCTGGTGGACGACGCCCACGGCCTCGGCGTGGTCGAGCCCGGCCAGCGCGCGCCGCTCGAAATGGGCACGCTGTCGAAGACGCTGGGCTCCTATGGCGGCTATCTCTGCGCCTCGCGGCCCGTGATCGACCTGCTGACGAGCCGGGCGCGCAGCCTCGTCTACACCACCGGCCTGCCGCCGGCCTCCGCCGCCGCGGCGCTCGCCGCCCTCGACATCGTCGAGACCGAACCGGATCGCGCCGCCCGGCCGCTGGCGCTCGCCCGCCGCTTCACCGCCCGCCTCGGCCTGCCCGAAGCTATGAGCCCGATCGTGCCGGTTCTCATCGGCGCGGCGGAGGCAGCACTCGCCCTCTCTGCGGCGTTTGAGGCGCGCGGCTTCCTCGTGGTGGCGATCCGCCCGCCGACGGTGGCGCCGGGCACCGCCCGCCTTCGGGTCGCCTTCTCGGCGGCCCATGACGAGGGGCAGGTCGATGCCCTAGCCGAGGCTTTGGCCGAACTGGCGCCGGAAAGCGTCCGCGCCGGCTGAACGCCCTCAGGTGATCGGATCGAGCCGGCGGATCGAGGTGACGGCGCCGAAACTCTTGACCGCGATGCGCTCGACCGCCTCGCGCAAAGGCTCCACCGCCACCGCCATGTGGTGGCCGTTGGCGTGGATGAGCCGGTCGGCGTCGAGCATCAGCCCGACATGGCCTTTCCAAAACACGAGGTCGCCGCGCCGCAGCCCTTCGAGCCCCGGCGGCAGGGCGTCGCCGAGGGCCCGCTCTTGCTGGTCCGCATCGCGCGGGCAGGCAAGACCCGCGGTTTCCAGGCAGAGCTGGACGAGGCCCGAGCAATCGAGGCCGAGGCTGGTGCGCCCGCCCCAGAGATAGGGCGTGCCGACAAGCCGCTCAGCGGTGGCCGGAAAATCGGGCGCGGTGGTCCCAATCGGCACGGCGTGGCCGGCGAAGACGTAGCCGCCGCTGGCAAGCCGCCAATACTCGCCCTCCTGCGCCTGCGCCGCGAAGGCGGCGCCGAGGCTGAGATGGGCGACATGCGGGCGCTTCAGGTCCGGCGCCGGGTAGACGAAGGTGCGCAGAGCCGCGACCCGGTGGGTCGGTGCCGGATCGACGGCCCCGAGTGCGGCCTCCGGCAGGTAGCCGACATAGCCGTCGCGGGCGATCTGACCCCAGGCGAACCCGTCACGGCGGTCGAACACCGTCACGGCGTTGCCCATCACCGCCTCGGTTTCAAGCCCGGCTTCGAGGCGCGGCGCGCGGCGCAAGGGGGCTGAGGGCACGACGACCCGTGCCGGCACGCCCGCGACGTAGCGTTCCGCCGTCACGACGCCTTTCAGGCGGATGTCGGCTAGGTCGGACCGGGCCGGGGTGAGGCGGGGATCGCGTGTGTCTGGCATCGTGGAGCGTGCGTGGCGCAGGATCGGGGCGGGATTCGGGATGTGCGATCACAAAGCCGCCGATTTTCGCGCGGCCCGTCGATCTCCGTATTCGGGAACCCATTTGCTGCGCTGCCGCGACACTATGACCGCCATGGGTTGTATCCGCCGGATGGCCCCGTCAACGAATGTGCTGGCGCCGACTCACATCGGCGCGCATCCTGCATGCTCGACGAGCGGGGCGTCCGCCCGGCAAGCCATGCGGCCGGCGGTCCGTCACGTCCGATTTGTGTGCAATGCACAAACCAGACGGGCCGTCCTATGATCGGTGCATGAAGACCGCGAGTCGTGCCGTGAAAAAATCTCCGAAGAGCTTTCAGGATCTGCCTCCGATCCGGGTGCGGCGCGAGCCGCCCACGGTCGCCGAGGCGGTCGCCGCCGCCCAGGATCTGGCCGACGACGTCGAGCAGCAGGTGGAGATCGCCTGCGGGCTAATCGGCCTCGCCCCGGACGAGGTGCGCCCCCATGTGGTCGCCGCCGCGAAGGCCGCAGCGGCGCGCCCGGCGCACCGGCCGCTGGAGCAGCGCATCCTCGCGCCGACGAGCCCGAACCGCGCCCCGCCGCGGGCGGTGATCGTCGAGCGCCGCAGCCGCCCGACCGTGGTGGTCGAGCGCCGCAGCCGGCCCCTCGACCCGCGCCGCTGACGAACCACCGGACGATTCACCAGGGTAGCGTCTCGCCCCAGTGGTCGAGAAAGGCGAGATCCGGTCGTCCGGCTCTCGCCTCGATCACGTCCGCCAGCCCGGCCGCACTCGTCGCCACGTCGAGGTCGGCCCCTTCGCCGCCCATATCGGTGGCGACCCAGCCCGGATGCAGCAGCAGCACGCCGAACGCGCGGTCGGCGTGGCGCGCCGCGAAGCTCCGGGCATTGGTGTTGAGCGCCGCCTTGCTCGCCCGGTAGTTCTCCCAGCCGCCCTCGGTGTTGAGACCGACGCTGCCCAGCACCGAGGACATGAAGGCGAGCGTGCCGCCGGGCGCAAGAGTCTCGGCAAAGGCGTCCGCGAACAGGATCGGGCTCACCGCATTGGTCAGGTAGACCTGCGCGTGGACCGCCCGCGACACCGCGTTGAGCGGCTTGTCCGCCTCGATCAGCACGCCGGCCACCACGAAGACGAGATCGAATTGTTCGTGCCGCGTCCGTTCGTGCAGGGCGGCAACGGACGCGTCGTCGTCGATATCGACCGTTTCGACCCGCACACCCTCCGCCGCGAGCCGTTCGAGACCGGGCGCGGCCCCGCGCCGGGTCGCGGTGACCTGCCAGCCGCGCCGCAGGAAGGTCTCGGTCAGCCCGAGCCCGAGGCCGCGGGAGGCACCGACGATCAGGGCGTGTTTCCGGGGATAGCTCATGGGGATGATCCAGCAGTCCTGACTTCAAGCTTTGTTCGCGTTGCCGAGAGACAGGTCTTGTCCAATCCCTCCCCTCATCCTGAGGTGCGGAGCGAAGCCTCGAAGGATCTTCCCGTCATCGCGCGGGATCTGGAACACCCTTCGAGGCCGGCTCGCGCGGGCACCTCAGGACGGGGGCGCGGATTGGATACGAAGGCCGATCAGCCGAGTTCCGCGCCGACAGAGGGACCGTCGAGGGCGCTCTTCACGCCCTCATGAAACTTCGGAAGTTGCTCGGCACCGACGAGAAGATCCGAGAGTGTGAAGCGCCGCGGCTTGGCCGGTGGTTCGGTGGGCCGTGTCGAGCGTGCCTTGCCCGTGTCACCAGCCCTTACGAGCTTCGCCATGCCATGCTTCCCTCGGCTGTGGCGACCACGGTGGCATGGTCCGGCCGCCCGAGCGAGCCGCCTCAATCCCCCGTCTGCACCGACCACGTCGCGTGGCGTACCTCCGGCCGCTTCTCCAGATCGGCCACCACGGCGTCGAGATCCTTGGCGTGGACCGTGGTGGCGGTGAGCGTCGCGATGACGTCGACGGTGGTCTCGCCGCGCTCCTCCACCTCGGTCGAGCCGACGGGGTAATCCGCCGCTTCCAGGCGCTCCACCAGCAGGTCGCGGGCGAGGCCGGCGGTCTCGGCCGGCACCGTCACCTGCACGGCGTAGGTCGCCTCGGTCGCGCTCTCGTCGATGGGGATGCGGTCGATGAGGTTGACGAGCGGGCGCAGCAGCGTGTTGCCGGCCAGCACGGCGATGGTGACGAAGCAGGCCTCCAAGGGCAGGTCGGCTCCGGCGAAGGCCCCGACGGCCGCCGCGCACCAGAGGGTCGCGGCGGTGTTGAGGCCGCGCACGTTCATCCCCTCCTTCATGATCACGCCCGCGCCGAGGAAGCCGATGCCGGAGACGACGTAGGCCACCACGCGGGTCGCCCCCTCGCCGCCGGTCAGCCGCATGCCGAGATCGACGAAAGCGGACGCGCCGAGTGCCACCAGCACGGCAGTGCGCAAGCCCGCGCTGCGCTGCCGATACTGCCGCTCGACCCCGATCAGGGTGCCGAGGCCGAAGGCGACGGCGAGGCTGATGCCGGAATTCACGGCTTCGGGCGTGGGGAAGGGAAAGGGGCCGGGCATGGAGCGTTCGGTGACCATTTTGGTGTCGCGCGGTTTCCCCGCTGTCGCACGAGCGTGACGGTTGCGTGACGAAACGTCATCGATCCGAACGCACACCCGGTCGCGTGCGGTCAATTTGCCCATGGCCAGGGCTGCCGCGCGGGATTGACGCGGCGACCGGGCAGCGGGCACACCGGCAGGATTGTGGGAGCCTTAAGAAAAACCCACGTTGAGGAGACGCGCATGCGGCAGGATCTTTCTCCTGCGACGAGGGTCGAGGCTCGACCGGCATCGGCGACGGCGCTGGCAGAGGCGCTAGTATGAGCGTCGAGGCACTCGCCACGCCCGCAGTCGGGGCGGCGCCCGTCCGCGACCGCATCCTCCAGCTTCGCGACGGGCTGAGCCACGGGCTGATCGGCGCCGACAAGCTGGTCGAGCGCCTGCTGATCGGGCTCCTGACCGGCGGCCACCTGCTGATCGAGGGTGCACCGGGGCTCGCCAAAACCCGCGCGGTCAAGCGCCTGTCGGACGGGCTCGACGGCTCCTTCGCCCGCGTGCAGTGCACGCCGGACCTGATGCCCGCCGACCTCACCGGCACCACCGTCTGGCGCCAGGATGCGGGCAGCTTCGAGTTCCTGCCGGGACCGCTGTTCCACTCGCTGATCCTCGTGGACGAGGTGAACCGCGCGCCGCCCAAGGTGCAGTCGGCTCTGCTGGAATCCATGGCCGAGGGGCAGATCACGGTGTCGGGCCACACCCACCGCCTGCCCGACCCGTTCATGGTGGTGGCGACGCAAAACCCGATCGAGCATGCGGGCACCTTCCCGCTGCCCGAGGCGCAGCTCGACCGCTTCCTGCTCCACGTCGTCGTCGAGATGCCGGACGAGGCCTCCGAGCGCCGCATCCTCGATCTCGTCGAAGGCGAATTGAACCACCACGCCGAGGCGATGCCGGTAAAGCTCTCGGTCGCCGAGGTGATCGCCGCCCGCGAGGCCGCGCTCGCGACCTACGTCTCGCCCGCCCTCAAGGATTATCTCGTGCGGCTCGTGGCCGGCACCCGCGGCGACAGCGTCGCGCCGGAGCTGCGCGCGGCGATCGAGCACCCGGCCTCGCCCCGCGGGACGCTGGCGCTGATGGTCGCCGGCAAGGCCCGCGCCTACCTGCACGGCCGCGACCACGTCGTGCCCGAGGACATTTCGGAGCTGGCCGCCGACGCCCTGGCGCACCGCATCGGCCTGACTTGGCGTGCGGCGGCCGAGGGGCGCACCACGCGGGGCATCATCGGCGGGTTGGTCGAGCGGACGCGGGCGCTGTAGCCGTCATGACCGCGACTGCGGCGCCTGCCAGCGACCTGACCGACGCCCCCGGCATCCACCTTTCGGGCGCCGGGCTCATGAGCCTGCGCCATCTCGCGCGGCGCGGCGTCTCGCCCGCGACCCGCACCATCGCCGGGCTGCCCGGCGGCATCGTCACGCGCAAGCGCGGGCGCGGCTCGGAGCCGGACGACGTGCGGCCCTGGTCCGAGGGCGACGACCGCCGCTTCATCGACCGCAACGCCACCGCCCGCACCGGCGAATTGCACGTGCGCACCCACCACGACGAGCGCGACCGCGCCGTGGTCCTGCTTGCCGACTTCCGGCCCTCGATGCTGTTCGGCACCCGGCGGGCACTGCGTTCCGTGGCGGCGGCGGAGGCGCTGACGCTGCTCGGCTGGCGCATCGTCGGCGATGGCGGGCGCATCGGCTTGATCGTGGCGGGAAGGGCCGAGCCCGCCGTGATCCGCCCGGCCGGCGGCGAGCGGGCGATGACCGCCGTCACCGGTGCGCTGGCCCATGCCCACGCCGAAGCCCTCGCCGGCCCGGCAGCGGACGACCCGCCGCTCACCGACACGCTGGCGCTCGCCCGCTCGCTCCTGCCCTCGGGCGGACACCTCGTCGTGGCGAGTGCGCTGGATGCGCCGGGGCCGGATTTCGAGAGCCTGATCACCGCGCTGGCCGAGCGGCTCTCGATCCGCCTTCTGCTGGTCAGCGACGCCTTCGAGCGGGCGCGCCCGGCCGGACTCTACCCCTACGCCCTGCCGGGCGGACAGCGCGGCACCGTCCAGGCCGATCGCAGGGCCCAGCCCGCCGATGCGGTCGACCCGCGCCTCGCCCGCCTCCATGCCTGCGGTGTCGAGGGCTTGCGCATCGACGTCGAGGCCGGGCCGGAGAGCTACGCCCCCCTGATGGAGCGGCTCGATGCGGTGTTGTGAGGTTGGAAGCGAATCCCCCTCTTCCCGGACGCGGGGAGAGAGGGCGGCTCGCTCTGCCGACGACGAGGTCGGCAGAGCCCTCTCCCCGCGTGCGGGGAGAGGCGATGCGCGGAAGGGAGAGGCATGACGGCCCCCACCCCCGATCTCTCGACCCTGCGCGGCCTGCATCTCCCCACCGCCGGCACCAGCGCGGTGCAGCCCGAGATGGTGGCCGCCCTGGCCCTCGGCTTCGGCCTCGCGCTGCTCGTCGGACTGATCCGCCTCGTTCGCGCACGGCGCGGCGCGTCAGTGCGCCGGGCGGCCCTGCGCGAGTTGGCGCTGGCCGGAAACCTCGAACCGGAAGCCCGCCGCGTCGCGCAGGCCCGGCTGCTGCGCCGTGTGGTGCGCACCCTGAAGGGTGAAGAGGCGGCGCGCACCCGCGGATCGGACTGGGCCGCGACGCTCGACACCACCTTCGCCACCGACTTTTTCCGCTCCGGTCCCGGCCGCGTCTTCGCCGACGACCTCTACCGGCGTCCTGAAGTGACCGATCCCGCCGCCATCGATGTCGGCCTCGGCCGCCTGCTCTCACAGATCCGGGCCTGATCCGAATGCCCGCCTGGTTCACGGCCCTCGCCTCCGCCTTCGACTTCGCGGCGCCGCTCGCCCTGCTGCTCCTGCCCCTGCCGCTCGCCGCCCGGCTGATCCCGCCGGAGCGCCAGGGCGGCAGCGGCGCCTTACGCGTCCCGCCTTCGCTCGTCGGCACGGCGGAGCACGCCGAGAGCATCGCCGCCCGCGGCCGGCGCCGCCTCTGGCTCGTCGGAACGCTCTGGGCGGCGCTGGTCATCGCGCTCGCCGGTCCCCGCCTCATCCTGCCCGCGACTGCGCTGCCGGCCTCGGCCCGAGAGATCGTGCTCGCCCTCGACCTCTCGGGCAGCATGGAGCGCAAGGACTTCTCCCTCGACGGCGAGACCGTCAGCCGGCTCGCGGCGGTGAAACGCGTCGGCGCCGAGTTCATCCGCCGCCGGGCCGGCGACCGCATCGGCCTCGTCGAGTTCGCCGATCAGGCCTACGTCGCCGCAGCCCCCACCTTCGACACCGCCACCGTCGCCCGCACCCTGGAGGAGGCGACCATCGGCCTCGTCGGGCGCTCCACCGGCATCGGCGACGGGCTCGGCCTCGCGCTCAAGCGCCTCGCTCCGGCCCAAGTCGCGGCGGCCGACGGCGAAGGGCCGTCCCCCGCCCGTGACAAGGTCGTCGTGCTGCTCTCTGACGGGGCCAACAATGCCGGCCAGACCGCGCCGAAGGACGTCGCGGCCCTGGCCAAGGAACTCGGCGTGCGCGTCTACACCATCGCGCTCGGGCCGATCGACATGGCCGACAACCCCAACAACGAGCAGGACGTGGTCGATGTCGAGACCCTGCGGACCATGGCCGAGACCAGCGGCGGCCGGGCGTTCCGCGTGAAGACCACCGACGACTTGGAGAATGTCGCCAACGCCATCGACGAATTGGAGGGCGGGCGCGCCAAGGCACCGCCGCTGCCCCTGCGGCGCGACCTCTGGCCCTGGCCGGCAGCGCTCGCCTTCCTCTGCGCCTGCGGGCTCCTGGCGACGCGGCGCAGGATCTGAGCGGGAATCGCATGATCGAATCCCTCACCCTGCTGCGCCCTCTCTGGTTCCTGGCGGTTCCCGTCGTGGCTCTGCTCGCGCTGCGCGCGGCGTGGCGCTCGGCGCCGCTGGGCGACTGGAACAAGGCGGTCGATCCGCACCTGATGGCGCTGTTCGCGCGCCGCGGCGCGGTGCTCGGCGGGCGGCGGCAGGCCAACCTCGCCGCCGCGCTCGCCGCCGGCATCCTGGCGCTGGCGCTCACCGGCCCGGCCGTCGAGCGCCCGGAGGCCGCGACCTTCCGCAACCTCGACGCCACGGTGATCGTGCTCGACCTGTCCCGCTCGGTCACCGAGGGTGGGCGCTTCAAGGAGGCGCGGCAGGCGGCGGAAGCGGTGGCGGAGGCCGCGGGCACCCGCTCGCTGGCGCTGATCGTCTTTGCGGGCGACGCCTACACCGCGCTTTCGCCGACCAACGACCGCGAGAGCCTCGCCACCACCCTGTTCGCGCTCGATGCCGACACCGTGCCCGACCGGGGCAGCCATCCGGAGCGTGGGCTCGCGCTGGCCCGCCGGACGCTGGCCGAGGCCAACGTCGTCGCCGCCGACGTGGTGCTGATCTCCGACGGTGACGGGATCGGGCAGGCCGCCGAGCGCGAGGCCGCCGCAATCCGGGACCGGGGCTGGCAGCTCCACGCCCTGTTCGTACCGGCCGGCAAAGCGCTGCCGCCCGGCGCGCCGCGCCCCGACCGGACCGCCCTCGACCGGCTTGCGGGCACGGGCGGCGGACGGGCCGCCGACATCGACGCCTCCGGGGCGGTGCTCGACCGGGTCGGCGCCTCGACCGCCCAGCACCTCGCCGCGAACGGCTACGGCGTGCTCGCCTTCGCCGATCTCGGCCGCTGGCTGCTGCTGCTGGCGCTTTTGCCCGCCCTCCTCCTGTTCCGCCGGAGCGCGTGATGCTGGCGTCTTTCCCGCCTCGCCCCTCTGCTCGCCCCTTCGTCCGATCGACACCGCTGCGGCGGATGCTGCCCGTCGCCTTCCCGCGCCACTGGCGGCGGCTGGCGCGCATCGCGGGACTGGCGCTCGCGGGCGGCGGCCTCCTCGGATTGCTGCTCGTGTCGGAGCCGCGCACGACCCTGGGCCGCTTCCTGATGGCGGCCGGCCTGCCCGGCGCGGCCCTTCACGTGTTCGACACCCCCGCATGGCGCGCCGCCGCCCTCTACGAGGCCGGGCGCTACAATGAAGCGATCACGCTGTTCCGGGCGCAGGGCAAGCGCGGCGCCTACAACCTCGGCAACGCGCTCGCCCGCTCCGGCGACCTGCAAGGCGCGCTGGAAGCCTACGACGACGCGCTGACCTACAACCCGCGCGACGCCGACGCGCAGGCCAACCGCTCGCTGATCGCCAAGGCCCTGGAAGAGGAGATCGACCGCGGCAAGGGCGGCGGCATCGCCAATGCCTCGGCGCAGTACGGCGCCCGCTACAACAACACCGCCAACCAGGACCAGAACGACGACATCCGTGCCACCGCCAGCGGCGAGGGTCTGGCCGGCAACAAGGAGGGCGGCTCCTCCGCCTCGCTGCCGGGCACGAGCCCGGTGGCCCGCCGCGGCAAGGCCGAGCAGCAGGCGGTCGATTCCGGCAAGGGGCAGGCTCGCGGCTCGGCCAGCGACGCCGCCGGCCGCGGACGCCAGGGTGCCGGCTCGGCCATGGTCGCCGCCGCGCCCGAGCGCGAGGCGCGCCGGGTCACCAAGAGCTTCGAGGCGCACGCGATCCACCCCGACCGGCTCTGGCTCCAGACCCTGCCGGACGAGCCGGGCCGCTACCTGAAACTGCGCCTCAAGGCCGAGCAGGCCCGCCGCATCGAGGCCGGCACCGCGATCCCGGGAGGCAGCAACCCGTGGTAATTCTTTTCGACGTCTTCAGGCGCGTCACCCGATCCCGCAGGGGGGAGAGGGGACCGTTGGCGACCCTCCTCATCCTGCTGGCCTTCGCCGCCCCCGCTCACGCCATCGAGCCCGGCGACCTCACGCTGACCGTGACGCCCGATCTCCCCGGCGGGGTACAGCCCTTTGCCCGCGAGATGGTGCTGCTGCGCCTGCGCGGGGTCTACCGCACGCAGATCCTGCTCGAGGAGGTGCGCCAGCCCGCCCTCGTCAACTTCTCCTGGACCCAGCTCGGCCGCGATAGCTGGGGCCGCACGCGGATGCCCGACGGGCAGATGGCCCTGGAGTTCGAGCGCACGATCGCGGTCTTCCCGCAGCATACGGGAACCTTCACCATCGATCCGTTCGTCCACCGCCTGACGATCAACGACGGCGGCGAGCGCAAGCAGATCGACGTGCGCTCCGAGCCCGTCCCCTTCCCCGTGGCGGCCTGGACCGGCGCGAGCGGCGGCCCCGATACGGCCGAACCGTGGTGGCTGCCGGCGCGGGACGTGGCGATCACCGATTCCTGGGACCCCGACCCCGAGACGCTGAACCAGGGCGAGACCGCGCGCCGGATCGTGACGCTCGAAGCGCAGGGCATGCTCGCCGAGGGGCTGCCGCCGCGCCCCGTTATGCGCACCCGCGGCATCATCACCTTCGCCGGCCCGGTGAAGCGCGAGACGATCATCACGCCCTCCGGTCCAGTGGCGCGGGCGACCTACCAGTGGGACATCAAGAAGGGCGTGGCCGAGGTGATCCCGCTCGACGCGATCAAGATCCCCTGG
This sequence comes from Methylobacterium sp. J-043, assembly GCF_022829505.1. Lineage (NCBI taxonomy): Bacteria > Pseudomonadati > Pseudomonadota > Alphaproteobacteria > Hyphomicrobiales > Methylobacteriaceae > Methylobacterium > Methylobacterium sp. J-043. Next base: position 78,565 of record NZ_JAKSYB010000032.1, read on the forward strand.
TTCGACACGCTGACGCGCACGATGCGCGAGACCGAGATTCCCGCGCGCCAGATCGGCGGCGGCCTCACCGACCGGGCGGAGGATCTCAAGGCCGCGGGGCCCGCCGCGTGGTCCGCGCTGGCTGCGGCGGCGCTCGCTGCCTTCGGCCTCGGGCTGGCCTTGATCGGCTTCCGCACCGGTCCGGGCTGGCTGCAACTCGACCGCGGGCAGGCCCGTGCCCTGCGGCTTGCGGCGGCCGCGGGCGACGCGTCGGCGTTCCGGACGGTGCTCGGCCGTGCCGCGCAGGCGCAGCCGGATCTTGCCGCGCTCTGGCAGGCGGAGCCGGATCTGGCGCGCGATCTCGCCGCCCTCGACGGCCACGTGTTCGGCCGGGCTGGGTCCGGCGCGGAGCCCGTCGATCTGCCCGGCCTTGCTCGGCGGCTCGGCCGGCGCCGGAGGCGCGGCACTTCGGCGGGGCTCACGCCCACTCCCCGGCTGGCTCCCCTCGACGGCCCGGTCGCGCAAGCGTGACCGGGTGGCGGTGAACAGCTGGGACCGGCCTTGGTTTGGTTCCAGACCGGCCCTGTGAGGGCCGGCGGATCCACCACGAGGCCGGACGTGAGCCCTGCGATTCCCTATCATCCCTCCGTCGAGCAGCCGCGCACCGACGAGGCCGACATCCACGCGCAGATGCTCGCGACCTTCGCGAAGATCCAGGAGACCACGTTCGAGGATTACGGGCGGGCGGTGCGGGGCGTTCACGCCAAGGCGCATGGTCTGCTCACCGGTCGGCTCGAAATCCTGAACGATCTGCCGCCCGAACTGGCGCAGGGCCTGTGCGAGAAGCCCGGCACCTACGAGGCTGTGCTGCGCTTCTCCACCAATCCCGGCGACATCCTCGATGACAGCGTCTCGACCCCGCGCGGCCTCGCGCTGAAGATCGTCGGCGTCGAGGGCGAGCGCCTGGAAGGGGCTGAAGGCACGAGCCAGGATTTCGTGATGGCCAACGCCCCCGCCTTCACGGCGCCGGACGATGCGGCCTTCCTCAAGAGCCTGAAGCTCCTGGCTGCGACCACCGACACGCCGCAGGTGTTCAAGAAGGCGTTCTCGGCTGTCCTGCGCGGCGTCGAAACGGTGCTCGAAGGCTTGGGTACCAAGAGCCCGACCCTGATCGCGATGGGCGGCCATCCGGAGACGCACATCCTCGGCGAGACGTTCTACAGCCAGGTTCCCCTGCGCTGGGGCGCCTACGTCGCCAAGGTCGCTGTGGCACCGGTCTCGCCCGAACTGACGGAGCTGACGGGCGCGAGCCTCAACGTCAACGGCCGGCCCAACGGCTTGCGCGAAGCGGTGACCGCGTTCTTCGCCGAGAATGAAGGCGTGTGGGAGCTGCGCGCGCAACTGCGCACCGACGAGGAGACGATGCCGGTCGAGGACGCCTCGAAACCCTGGCCGGAGGAAGCGAGCCCCTACATCGCCGTGGCGCGTCTTACCGTGCCGCGGCAGGACGCGTGGAGCGAGGAGAAGGTGCGCCGGATCGACGACGGGCTCGCCTTCAATCCCTGGCACGCGCTGGCCGCACACCGGCCGCTCGGCGCGGTCATGCGTGCCCGCCGGGCCGCCTACCCGGCCTCCGCCGGCTTCCGGGCCGCGCATAACGGCTGCCCGATCCACGAGCCGGGCGCGCGAGGGTAACGACAGCGGTGCGCCCTCCGTCCCGTCTTCCTTTGATAGGCGGCCGGACACGCCTTTCTCGGCATCCCGCCAAGCGCCGGCAGAGTGATACGGTTTCCGCGGGGCGCGCGCAAAGGAGACTGGGTGCGAGGGATTCCAGCACTTCTCGCGCTGCCGGCTCTGATTTTCCTGGACGCTCTGCTCGTCGGCGGGATGTTCCTCTACCAACCGGCCGGCGGCGAAGTCTTCACCGTCGTGCTGCTGGCCGGTGCATTGGCCGCCGCCGTCACGCGGCGGCGCTGGCTCCTGTTCGCGACGCAGAACCTCGTGACGGCGTTGGCGGCCGTGCGTCTGGTGCAGTTGACCGATCCCATCGCGCCGGGGGAGAGCATTCCGGTCCTGGTCGCCCTGTTGCTCGGCAACCTCCTGGCATGGCTGGTGGCGGGCGTCTTCCCGCGGCGGCCCGGCTGGATTTGAGGCTCGCTCGGACTCGTCCGCCACCGCGCGACAAAGGAACCGACGTGATCGTGAGACAGCCCGCGGCGGCACCGACGCCCGCCCGCGATCCGCGTCGCCTCGTCGGCATTGCCCTGATGTGCGTCGCACCGGTGTTCTTCGCCAGCCTCGATGCCACGGGCAAGGTGCTGGCGGGCGCAGGCGTCGATCCGCTGCTCACCACCTTCATGCGCTACGCGGTCAACGTTGCGCTGGTGACCGCCTTGATCAATCCGGTGACGCGGCCGGGCGTGGCCCACTCGCGGCGCCTGCCGCTCCAGATCCTGCGCTCGCTGCTGCTGTTCGGTTCGACCGCCTGCAACTTCCTGGCGCTACGCTCGCTCCAACTCGCCGAAACGATCTCGATCCAGTTCGCCGCGCCGTTGACCGTCGCGCTGCTCGCAGGGCCCATGCTGGGCGAATGGTCGTCGCGGATGCGGCTCGCGGCGGTGGCGACGGGCTTCGTCGGCGTCCTCGTCATCGTGCGGCCGGACGCGCTGGCGGCCAAACCGGCGATCCTGTTCAGCCTCGGCGCGATGCTCTGCTACGCGGTCTACGTGATCGTGACGCGCAAGCTCGCGGCCCATGATTCGACGGCGACGACGGTGTTCTATACCGGGCTCGGCGGGCTCGCGGTTATGAGCCCGCTCCTGCCGTGGATCTGGACGGCGCCGGCCTCGGGCACGGTCTGGGCGCTGCTGATCGCGGTCGGGCTGTTCGGCACAATCGGGCACTGGCTGCTGGTGCTGGCCCATGCGCGAGCGCCGGCGAGCCTGCTCGCGCCCTTCATCTACACGCAGATCCTGTGGTCGGTGCTGCTCGGCTACCTGCTGTTCGGCGACGTGCCGAGCGCCTGGACGATGCTCGGCGCCGGCATCATCGTCGCCTCGGGGCTCGCCCTCCTCGCGGAGGATGCCCTGGTGCGCAGGCGTGCGCGGCGGAGAGAGACTCCCCCGCACACGGCCGCGCTCACTCAGCGGTGGCGGTGGTGGCGCGGATGGTGGCGGCGGTGATGGTAGGCGCGGTTCGAGCGCATCCGGGTGCGATAGGCGCGCCTGCCGGGATCGATGCCGAGCACGCCGTTGACGCCGCCCACCGCACCGCCGACGGCGCCGCCCACGATACCGCCGATCGGGCCGGCAACGCGATCGCCCTCGGCCGCACCGCGCCGCATGCCGCCCGGAATGCCCTGGGCCTGAGCCTCACCGGCGATCGGCATCAGGCAAAGCATCAACCCTGCGGCAGCAATGGCGAAACGTCTCATGGCGGCGATTCCTCGTTGGGAATGAACACTTGCCGGTGCTTCACCCCGACGGGTTGCAACCGGATGCCAGCCAACGAAGCGTTGCCCTTACCGGTTCCGGCAAACCGCCCCGCTATCCCCAGGATCCGTGACGAACGGGGGCGTTCTCCTCCGCCTCGCAGACGAGCGGCCGCCGTTTGAGACCTGGCAACGAAGAACGCCGGCCCCTGGGGGAGCCGGCGCTCTGGAAAGTCCGTCGACGGAGCCGGTCAGGTCTGCTGCGTGCGGCGGGGCCGAACCTGCCAGCGTTCGAACGCCTCGGTCACTTCCTCGTCGCGGCCCGGCTCCTGCGGGTTGCGGATCGCGGCGCCGAGCGCCTTCGAAAGGCTTTCGATCACGTCGTCGATGCGCGCATCCGGCGGCAACCGCTCGCTGGACTCGGCCGCAGGCTTCTGAGCCTCGGCGGTCTCGGCCGCGGGCCGAGCCTCCTCGGGCTTGGCGGCCTCGGTCGGAGCGGGCTCTTCGGAAGCCGCCGGCTCGGGCGCGGATGCCTCGGCGGGCGCAGGCTCCTCCGCCTTAGGGGCTTCGGGCGTCGGCTCGGCAACGGCCGGGAGGGGCTCTTCGGAGGCCTGAGGCTGCTCCTCCGTCTTGGTCTCGGGCGGCGTGGCCGGCTCCGCCACCGCCGCCGCGAGGAGCGCCTCAGGAACCGGAGCGGGTTTCGGCGGCTCGGGCGAACGCGCCGGAACGTCGCGCGGGGGCGACGCGGGCTTCGACGGGGTAAAGGGCGGACGATTGGAGCCGAAGCGCGGCTCGATCAGGTCGAGCACCGCATCGAGGGCAGCGTTGCTCAGGGGGATGTCGCCCGGATTCGGAACGCCGGTGATCGCGATCGACTGGCCGTCATAGGCCTTGTCGGTCGTCACCTCGGCACCGAACCAGACCGGCGGCGTGAAGCCCTGGGCGGCGGACGCGTCGGAGAAGACGAGGCTGACGATGTCGAGGCCCGACGGACGCACGTAGCGATCGACCAGCGCCTCGACCGAACCACCGAGCGAGACCGTGGTGCGCTCGTAGACGGCCCGGCCCTGGCAGACGTCGAGGAGGGCGTCGCCGTGGGCGCGCGGCACCTCGGTGCGTTCCTCGGCCATCGCCCCCTCGGCGCCGGTCATCAGCACGAGGAAGCAGTTGGTGCCCTGCAGCCGCACGAACGACGTCCGCCCGGCCTGCGGCGCGAAGTAACCTTCGGTGACGCGGGCCCCGCCCCGCTCCTTCCGCAGGAGACGGACCAGAGAGGGCGCCACGAGAAACCGGCGAACGACACTCATTCACTTCCCTCCGCGGGTCAGCACGCACCGGTCCGGGACCGCCCCCGGGACGCTCGGCCCTCGGGGCACCGATCCGAAACAGAATCGGCGGCCGCCCACCGTATTGGACATGGGCGATTGGTCTTGGGCGGTCCGCGAAGACCGGGGCGTTAACCTGTTCTTCACATGGACCTTCATGGCGAAGTGATGAGCCCGAAACAACCACGCGGCAAGCCTTGAGCCCGAAAAGGCGTGGAATTCATCGGGCGGATCCCATGAATTCTCCCATGCATTCAGCCCTCCGGTTCGAAGCCGAGGGCAACGCCGTTCATGCAGTACCGCAGCCCCGTCGGGGCCGGCCCGTCCTCGAAGACGTGGCCGAGATGGCCCTTGCAGCGGGCGCAATGCACCTCGGTGCGGGTCATCCAGTGGCTACGGTCGACCTTCGTCTCCACCGCATCCTCCAGCGGCGCGAAGAAGCTTGGCCAGCCGCTGCCCGACTCGTACTTGGTGTCGCTCTCGAACAGCGGCGCGCCGCAGCCGGCGCAGACGAACGTGCCGGGGCGTTTCTCGGCGTTGAGGCCGCTGGTGCCGGCCCGTTCGGTGCCGTGCTCGCGCAGCACGCGGTACTGCTCCGGCGTCAGCGACGCGCGCCATTCCTCTTCCGTGCGGATCTCGGGATCTGTGCCGATGACGTCGGATCCGGCCATGTCGCGTTCCTCCGGTGCTTTTCTCGTTTGGCAAGATGGTGCCGGGCACCGCTTGTCACGAGTGCGACCCTCGCGCGCAAGAACGGATGATGCGTTGTTCGCCTCAGGCCGCGGCGCCCACCGTGTCGGCCATGCGCGCGCCGCGCTGCCCCAGCGGCTTATGCGGGCTCGTGGTCGAATCGCGGGCGGTCTGGTGCTCGATCTCGGCGTTGATCTCACCACCGAGCAGCACGATCGTCGCCGAGATCCAGATCCAGGTCATGAAGCCGATCACGGCGCCGAGCGAGCCGTAGGTCTCGTTATAGTTGCCGAAGTTGGCGACGTACCAGGAGAACAGGATCGACGCGATGAGCCAGAGCAGACCTGCCACGACGCTGCCGGCGCCGACCCAGCGCCAGCGCGCCCGCTCCCGGCTCGGGCCGTAGCGATAGAGCACGGCCAGCCCGCCGAGCAGGACGAGGAGCAGCATCGGCCAGCGCGCCATGGCGATGAGGCGAGCCCCGTCGCCGAGGCCGAGGAAGTTGAACACCACCGGCAGCACGATGATCGAGATCAGCGCCAGGATGATGAAGAGCAACGCGCCCGCGGTGAAGGTGAGCGAGCGGACGTTGAGCCAGAAGAAGTTGCGCTTCTCCTCCTCCTCGTAGACGACGTTGAGCGCATCGAACATCGCCTTCATCGCGGCGTTGGCGCTCCACAGCGACAGCGTCAGGCTGGTGAAGAAGGTGAAGCCCAGCGCACCGCTCCCCTTGGTGGCGATGCGCTTGACCTGTTCGCCAATGATGTCGATGGCGCTCGCCGGCAGCACGCCGTGCAGGGTGGCAAGGTGGACGTTGATGGTGTTCACGTCGGCGACCAGCCCGTAGCAGGTGACGAGCGCGGCAATCGCCGGGAACAGCGAGAGCAGGGTGTAGAAGGTCACGCCCGCCGCGACCGAGAGCACCCGGTCCTTGTTGAATTCCAGGTAGACCCGCGTGAGGATGTCCCACCAGCCGGGCGACGGGATCTCGCCGGGATGGTCGGCGGCGCGCCCGCGATCGGCTTGCGTCGCCGCCACCCAGCGGGCCGAGCGCCCCTCGTGGGAATGGGCGCCGCCATTGCGCTCCTTCGCCTCCTCAGTCGGCGGCTCGTCGTCCGCGTCGGGCCGGCGCAGCGGTGCGGCGGCGAGCGCGATCAGCGCCGCGCCCATCATCAGGGTCCAGAGCACGGAGGCCGTGCCTTCCGCGGGGGGGCGGGGCGGGGTCTGGGGGGAGGACGGCATGGTTCGCAGGGTCGGGCGCAAGCGCCTGGATGAGACGCCGTTCAACCCCGGATCAGGCTTGGCCGTTCCCTCGAACTGCGGCGCATCCCCCGGAAACGTCGAGACAGGAGACGGCTCCGACGCCCGAGACCTTCAGACGGCCTCGCGCTCCGGCAGCGGCGCCTCGAGCGTGAGGACGAGACCGCGGCTGCGGTAGTCGATCCTGGCCTCGCCGCCGAACTCGGCCGCCAGCACCCGCTCGATCATGCGCGTGCCGAAACCGACCCGCGACGGCTTCTCGACCGGCGGACCGTCGAATTCCTCCCAGCGCATCAGCAGGCGCTTGGAGCCCCCCTCCTCGACCTCCCAATTGAGGATGATGCGGCCCGAATTGTTCGAGAGGCCGCCATACTTCACCGCGTTGGTGGCCAACTCGTGCAGCGCCATCACCACGGCCAGCGTCAGGCGAGAGGTGAGGCGCACCTCCGGCCCGCCGAAGCGAATGCGGTTGCGCGGGGTGACCCGGAACGGCTGAAGGGCACTCTCCACCGCCTCGGCGAGGGTCACCCCGGCGGTGGCTTCCGAGGTGAGGATGTCGTGGGCGGTGGCGAGCGAGTTGAGGCGCGCGTCCAGCGTCCGGCGGGCATCGTCGAGCGAAGCGGCGTTGCGCAGGGTCTGGTGGGCGATGGACTGGACCGTGGCGATCGAGTTCTTCACCCGATGCTTCATCTCGGCGGCGAGCAGGGTGCGCTGCTCGTCGGCCCGCTTGCGGTCGGTCACATCGAGCGAGATGCCGGCCATGGAGAGCGGTGCCCCGTCGGCCCGGTAGTAGGCTCGGCCGCGCAACTGCACCCAGCGGACCTCGCCGCAGGGGGCCGAGACACGGTGCTCGACGTCGTAGTCGCTCCGGCGGTCGATGGCGGCCTGCATCGCAGCCTGCATCCGCTCGCGATCCTCGGGCACCACCGCCTCGACGAGGTCGTCGTAGCTGAAGGGCTCGCCGAGCGGTCGCCCGAAATTCTGCTTGCACAGATCCGAGGCGACGAGCCGACGCTCGGCGAGGTCGAGGGACCAGGCGCCGAGCCGGCCGGCGGCGAGCATGAATTCGAGGCGGTGCTCGCTGCGGGTGAGGTCGTCGTTGCGGCGCTCCACCTCCTGCTCCAGGGCATCGCGGTCGCTCTGGAGGCGGACCAGCCGGTCGCGCTCCAGGGTCACGTCGAACTGCGAGGCGAAGAAGTAGGTGAGTTGCCCCTCGTCGTCGAAGACCGGCGAGATCAGGAGGCGATTCCAGAAGATCTCGCCGCTCTTCTTGTGATTGAGCAATTCGAGTTCGACCGGCACACGCCGCTCGACGGCGTCGCGGATTCGCTTCACGTCGCGCGGATCCGTCTCCGGCCCCTGCAGGAAGCGGCAGTTGCGCCCGAGAATCTCCTCGCGGCGGTAGCCGGTGAGCTTGATGAAGGCGTCGTTGACGAAGATGATCGGGTTGTCGGGCCCGTACGGATCGGTGATGAGCATCGGCATCCGCGTCGCCTTGACGGCGGCGGCGAACGGGTCGGAGCTGTCGGAAACGCGGATCAGTTCGGCTTCAATCCGGTCGTGCTCGGCACTCTTAGTCACGTTCGGACGAAACTCCGAGGGTTCAAGACTGGAAACAACGTGGGCTGCCATCGCGCCCGCGCCACGGGGACGAAGGTGGCCCGGAGCATAAGCAGGCTCATAACACCGGTCACCGCCAGCATCGCATCACAGGCTTGAGAGCGCCAGCGCGCCGCGCTCCCGACCAGGCTTGGCAGGCGAATCCGACGGCGCAAGCGTGCGACGGCGTCAGGCGCGGTAGAGGTCGGCGTGGGTCTCGCGCAGAAGGTTCTTCTGCACCTTGCCCATGGTATTGCGCGGCAGCTCGGCTGCGAACAACACGCGCTTGGGCCACTTGTACTTGGCCAGCCGCCCCTCCAGCGCGGCAAGGATCGCAGCCTCGTCGGGCGCGTCCTCGCCCGGCACCACCACCGCCGTGACGCCCTCGCCGAAATCGGGATGGGCCAGGCCGATCACCGCGGATTCGACGACGCCGGGCAGCGCGTCGATCTCGGCCTCGATCTCCTTCGGATAGACGTTGTAGCCGCCGGTGATGATGAGGTCCTTGCCGCGGCCGACGATGTGGACGTAGCCGTCGCGGTCGATCTTGCCGAGATCGCCGGTGATGAAGAAGCCGTCCACCTTCAGCTCGGCTGCGGTCTTCTCCGGCATACGCCAGTAGCCCTGGAACACGTTGGGGCCCTTCACCTCGATCATCCCGACCTCCTCGGGCCCGAGCGGCGCGCCGGTCTCGGGATCGACCACGCGCAGGGTCACCCCCGGCAGCGGGAAGCCGACCGTGCCGGCCCGCCGCGCGCCCTCGTAGGGGTTCGAGGTGTTCATGTTGGTCTCGGTCATGCCGTAGCGCTCGAGAATGGCGTGGCCGGTGCGCTGCGCCCATTCCCGGTGGGTCTCGGCCAGCAGCGGCGCGGAGCCCGAGACGAACAGGCGCATATGCGCCGCCGCCTCGCGGGTGAGGCCGGGCTCCTTGAGCAGCCGCGTGTAGAAGGTCGGCACCCCCATCATCGCGGTGGCCCGCGGCATCAGTTCGAGGATCTTCTTCGCGTCGAGGCGCGGTAGAAACAGCATCGTGCCGCCCGTGGCCAGGACGATGTTGGTGGCCACGAACAGCCCGTGGGTATGGAACACCGGCAGGGCGTGAATCAGAACGTCGCGCTCGGTGAAGTGCCAATACTGCGCCAGCGTGAGCGCGTTGGAGGCGAGGTTGTCATGGCTCAGCATGGCGCCCTTGGAGCGCCCGGTCGTGCCCGAGGTGTAGAGGATCGCGGCCAGATCGTCGGCCCCGCGGGGCACGTCCGCGAAGTCGGGGCCCGCCGCGGCGGCGGCCTGCGCCATGCTGCCCTGCCCGGCGGCGTCGAGGGTTCGAATCTGCGGCACGCCGGCCTGGCTCGCGACCGCCGACAGGTCGGCCTCGCGGGCGGGATCGCAGACGAACAGGGCCGGCTCGGCATCGCCGAGGAAATAGGCGATCTCCGGTCCCGTGTAGGCGGTGTTGAGCGGCAGGAAGACAGCGCCGGCCCGCACAGCGCCGAGATAGAGGAAGATCACCTCGGCGCTCTTCTCGACCTGCACCGCGACCCGGTCGCCGGGCTTCACGCCGAGGGCCTGGAGCGCGCTGGCATAGGCGCCGGAGCGGGCCAAGAGATCGGCATAGGTATAGCGCGCGCCGTCCGAGGTCTCGATGAAGACCTTGGCACCCGGATCGGCCGGGCAATGGGTGCGCACGAGGCCGAACAGGTGATTGACGATCGGTTCGGCCATCGCACGCTTCCTCACCAAGTGCCCTGTGATCGATTTTTTGCGAGGGATCCTTGCGGCGGATCCTTGTTCTCCGCATTGGCGCGGGTGCGCGCTTCGTTCAAGCGGGAACGATCGGGAAGACGGCCGGGCGGTCTCGACGTCGCGTCGGCTGCGAGCCCTATTCCGTCGGGATGCGCCCGACCGAGCAGAGGGTGCGCAGCGCTCCGGCGCTGTCGGTGTAGCAGCTCGCCGACCAGCCGTTCTGCTGAATGAAGGACTTGCGCCCCTCGCGCAAAGCCGTCTGATAGGCCCGCGCCAGGATCGGCTGCACGGTCGAGGCCGGTTCGCCGACTACGAGTTCGGCCGCGATCGTCAGCTCGCGAAAGTATTCGGCGGAGGGCGAGGGATCGCCCGAGGAAGCCTGCACGATGGGCTGGGCGCGGCAGGTGAGATCGAGCCGGACCCCGCTCGCGGCCCGGACGTCGATGCTGGGACCGACCCGGCGACCGGCCTTCTTCGCCCCCGTCGCCCCAGCGATCCGGGCAGCGAGCGCGTCGCACTCGTCCGCCTGCGCGGCGGTGGACAGAAGGAACAGAACAGCGAGAAGTGGGCGAAGCATGGCGGTGGTTCGGTCTCGAAGGTCGCGAGCCCCGGCCGGCCGCGCCCGTGCGGGCTTACGGCGAACCGGGCACTCTGCCGACCTTCTTAAGGGATCGACCCGCCAATGGCTTCCGGTTTTCCCGGGGAGTCTCCGCACGGCGCGCATCAGCTTTACTTCCGGGTGGCCCGCCTCTGTGGACACAATCTGAAAACAGCCTTCAGACGCAGTCGCTTGGCCTGTGGATGAGATGTGTGGACGGGTGTGGACGACACCGCGGGGTTGACCCTGGCCGGCCGGCAACCGAAACCTTGCCCCCACCGCGCCGGAAGATGTGCGGGACAAGATCGGAGGAGCGAGCATGCCGACGACGCGCGACCTAGGGGCACGAAAGCCGGCGACTTCGCGAGCCGTTTGGCCGACCCTCTCGCCGATGCTGATCGCGCTGGGCCTCGTCCTCGCCGGACCTGCAGCGGCGCAGGGCGAGGCGCAGCCGCGGGCGGCCCGCACCCGCGCCAAGGTACCGAACCCGCCGGTCCAGCCGATCCAGATCTGGGACGCGCGCATCGAGGGCGGCGACCTGCGCATGAGTGGCAGCGTGGGCAAGAGCGGCGTTACCGTGATCCTCGACGACGACATCTCCGTCCTGTCGGACCGGCGCGGGCGCTTCGAGTTTCGGTTGCCCTACCGGCCCGCGACCTGCGTCGCGATGATCAAGGCCGGCGAGAACGAGCGCGAAGCGGTCGTCGCCAATTGCGCGCCGGAGGGGCCGGCCGGCAAGGCCGGCGAACAGGGCACCGCCGGCCTCCAGGGACCACCGGGTGCCGCGGGCTCCAAGGGCGAACCGGGGCCGAAGGGTGAGCAGGGCCTCAAGGGCGAGCAGGGCCTCAAGGGCGAGACTGGGCCGAAGGGCGAAGCGGGTCTGGCCGGGCCGCCGGGCGCGCCGGGGCCGAAAGGGGATCAGGGCCTCAAAGGTGAGCCGGGGCAGAAGGGTGAAGCGGGCTCGAAGGGCGAGCGCGGCCCCAAGGGCGAGCCGGGACCGAAAGGCGAGACCGCCGCGACGGTGTCGGCGCCGTTCCGTGTCGTGCGGGCGCGCGCTTGTACCGATACGGGCTGCACGCTCTCCTGCGACGCGGGCGAGGTGCTGGCCTCGGCCACCTGCCAGACCGGCGGCGCAGCGACCCTGGACGGGGACACGAAGGCGTCCTGCGCGGCCGGCAGCAGCGGCATGGTCGGGATCTGCGCCCGGCCGTAAGCTAAGCCTCTCGCGCTTCAAGCCAGCCAAGCATCCCCTTCGCCGCGGCCCGGCCGCTGGCGAAGGCCGCCTGGAGCAAATAGCCGCCGGTCGGCGCCTCCCAATCGAGCATCTCGCCGGCCAGGAACGTGCCGGGCCGCGCCCGCAGCATAAAGCCTGCGTCGAGCTCCGAGAAGGCGACGCCGCCCGCCGTCGAGATCGCCCGCGCGATCGGAGCCGGCCCGAGGAGCCGCAGGGGAGCGGCCTTGATCGCCGCCGTCAGCGCCTCGGCCTCCGTCGGCAGGGCGTTGGCATGCGCCTCGCGCAGTAAGCCGATGGCAGCAGGGCTCAGCGCGGCGGCCTTGCGCAGGCGGGTTGAGAGACTCTCGCCGGGGCGGCTTCGTCCGAGACGCGCTTGAAGCGCGCCCGCATCGAGATCCGGGCGCAGATCGAGGGTGAGTTCGGCGACGCCGTCGCGCTCCGCCGCCTCGCGGATCGGCCGTGAGAGCGCGTAGATCACCCCGCCCTCGATGCCATCGGATGTCGCGACCGCCTCACCGCGGGCGCTCGCGTCGCCGATGCGCGCGGCGAGGCGCTTGAGCGGCTCACCCGCGAAGCGCCCCGAGAAATGCGCCGACCACGCGACGCGGAAGCCGACATTGGCGGGCCTGAGGGGTGCGACCGCGACGCCGTGCCCTTCCAGCAGCGGCACCCAGGCCCCGTCCGATCCGAGCCGCGGCCAGCTCGCCCCGCCGAGCGCGAGCAGCGTCGCCCGCGACCGGACGCGGAGCCGGCCCTCCGGGGTCTCGAAGGTCAGCGCCCCCTGTTCCAGGCCGACGAAGCGGTGCCGGGTGCGGATCGTGACGCCCAGGGCATCGAGGCGAGTGAGCCAAGCGCGCAGCAGCGGCGAGGCCTTGAAGCTTTCCGGAAACACCCGGCCGCTCGACCCGACGAAGGTGGTTTGCCCCAGCGCCTCGCACCATGCCCGCAGCGCATCCGGCGGATAGGCCTCAACCGCCGCCGGCAAGCGCGGATCGACGGGGGCGTAACGCGTCAGGAAGTCCGGCAGCGGTTCGGAATGGGTCAGGTTGAGCCCGCCGCGCCCGGCGATGAGCAGCTTGCGGCCGACGGACGGCATGCGCTCGTAGACGGTGACGAGTTGCCCTGCCCCGGCCAGCACCTCCGCCGCCATGAGCCCCGCCGGCCCGCCGCCGACGATGGCGATTCCATGCTCTCGATCCGCGTCCATGGTCCGCGGCAGGCCCCGGAGACACCGCCCCTGTCAAGCGAGGCCGGGCTGAAAAGCGGGGCATGCGCTTAATGGGTGAGGATCAGGGATGAAAATCGCGCTGCCCTTGATTCGACGCGATCGCGCGTCTAACTGCCCGACATCGGCTGCGGGCCCCTCTGGCGGAACGCGCACCGTCCCCCTCGCGATGCTCCCGGAACTCCGGTGAGATCATTCGTCCGCCGGATCGGCGGCTCGTTCGGGAGGGAGACGGAAGACGCTTCCGCGATGTCGGAGCCGATGCTCTCCCAAAAGTGAAGCATCCGGTCCCGCGCGATGATGATGGAATTTTTCACCCACGAGTGGCTCGGCAAGCCCGTCTGGATGTGGCTCGGCTTCCACGCCCTGGTGGCCAGCCTGCTCGCCTTCGATCTCGGCCTGCTCCACCGCGACAAGGACCACGAGATCGGCGTGAAGGAGAGCCTGCTCCTCACCGCCTTCTACTTCACCCTCGGCCTCGCCTTCGGCGGCTGGATCTGGTGGATGCTCGGGTTCGACCCGGCCCAGGAATACGTGACCGGCCTCGTGATCGAGAAGTCGCTGTCGATGGACAACGTCTTCGTGATCGCGGTGATTCTCACCTCGCTCGGCGTGCCGCGGGCGGCGCAGCACCGGGTTCTGGTCTGGGGCATCCTCGCGGCGGTGCTGCTGCGCGGCCTGATGATCGGGCTCGGCTCGGCCCTGGTGAGCCAAGCGCACTGGGTGCTCTCGGTCTTCGCCGCCTTCCTGATCTATGTCGGCATCAAGATGCTCGTCTCGAAGGAAGAGGGCGAGCAGGACATCCAGAACAGCGCCTCCATGCGCCTGCTCAAGAAGTGGGTGCGGGTCACCGACAAGCCGGAGGGCCAGCACTTCATCGTGCGCAAGCCCGATCCGAAGACGGGCAAGACCGTGCGGTGGCTGACACCGCTCGCCGTGGCGCTGGTGCTCGTCAACATCGCGGACGTGATCTTCGCCGTCGACAGCGTGCCGGCGATCTTCGCCATCACCACCGACCCGTTCATCGTCTACACCTCGAACATCTTCGCGATCCTGGGACTGCGCGCGCTCTACTTCGCGCTCGCCGCGATGGTGGACCGGTTCGCCTACCTGAAGACGGCGCTTGCCCTCATCCTGCTGTTCATCGGCACCAAGATCGTGGTCGCCGACACGCTGGAACTCGTCCACCTGCCGCCGTGGGTCTCGCTCGTCGTCACCCTGGTCCTGCTCACCCTCGGCGTCGTCTACAGCCTGTGGCGCACCCGCGGCGCGGCGCAGCCGGAGGCCGAGAAGGCCCGCGGGGAGGTCGCGCACCGAACCTGACGCAGGCGCGATCCGCGAAGCGCGCATTCCCGATCCGGCACGCCTCGTCGGAACGGGCTTGGAGGGTTCGTTCACGATCTTGCGCGATGCTGGGGACAGGCCGGGGAACCGGCTGCGTTCCCAGCGTTTTCGGGCGTGACCATGCGGCGTTTCCTGACCGGCGGCATCAAGGCGATCCTGGCCATCGCCGCCCTTTCCACCGCCGCCCATTGGGCGATGCGCGTCCAGCGCGAGCCCGCATCACCGGCTCTGCCGGTGGCGGCGCTCGCCGATCCCGTCACCACCGGCTCCATCTCCGGGCGGAAGGCCGAGCGACCGGCACCGGAGGTGGCCGTGATGCCGGCGAGCCTCGGCAACGTCGACAAGGATCACCTCGCTAAGCTGATGGCCGGTGCCGCCTCGGAGCGGCCGAAGCTTCAGAAGGCCGTCGCCAAGCGCTGACGGCGGCCCGTCATCAGGCATAGATCAGCCGCCGATCCGAGGATCGGCGGCTTTGTCGTGCCGGGAAGACGAGGTTCAGGCGGCGAGCTGACGCGGCTCGTGGCGGCCTTCCTTCACCTCCTCGACGATCTTGGCGCAGAAGGCATCGAGGTCGCCGGGGTTGCGGCTGGTGATGATACCGCCGTCGGTCACCACCTCCTTGTCCTGCCAGTCGCCGCCCGCATTGATCACGTCGGTCTTGATCGAGGCGAACGAGGTCAGGGTGCGCCCCTTCACCGCGCCGGCTTCGATCAGCAACCAGGGGCCGTGACAGATCGCGGCCACGACCTTGCCGGAGGTAACGAAGTGCCGGACCACCTCGAGTGCCTTCGGCTCGAGGCGCAGCTTGTCCGGGTTGATCTGCCCACCCGGCAGAACCAGCGCATCGTAATCGGCGGGGTTCACGCTTTCGAGGTCGAGATCGACGGGCACGTCCTGGCCCCAATCGGTCTTGTCCCAGCCGCGGATGGTCTGCCGGGACTGGCGGGATTGCGGGCTCGCCACGGTCACCGTAGCGCCGGCTTCCTTCAGCTTGGCCTGCGGCACCGTCAGCTCGCTTTCCTCGAAGCCGTCCGTGGCGACGATGAGGATCTTGGCCTCACGGATATCGGGCATGCATTCGCTCCGTCGATGTCGGGGATTGCCGGGCCAACCGACCGCTCCCGGCGAGGTTCCGAGATCCGTCACCGCGCCGCATCCCGGCGGATCGCGAGACGACGAGAACCGGAACCGGACTCGAAGGGCATGTGTTGGACCGCCATCCCCGAAGCCAGACAGGAGGCGGTTCATGGCCAATCCCGGCGCCCCGACCCCCGAGCCCATCCCCGGTGGACAGATCCCCGGCGATCTTCCCCCGCCGCCGCAGCCCGACGATCTGCCCGATATCGGCCCGACCGGTCCGCGTACGCCCTACCCGGTCGATGACCCTCACATCGACGAACCGCGCGGACCCGGCTCCGAGCCGGACTATCTGCCCGGCGGTCCGACCGATCCAGGCATCCGCCTCTGATCCGACGCCTCGGCCGCGCCCTGCCTCCGAGCGGGGGGCGGCCGACCGACGCTACATTTTTACCACAATTCGTTGACCCTGAGAGCTGTCCTCGCTCTCTCGACGCATACACGCTTGTGTTGAGACGAAACCGTCTCAACAACCGTCCCGCCGCACGCAGAGGCGGCTGGGGGACACCACATCATGTTGAAGCAATCTCTGGCCGCCGCGCTCGTCGCGGTGAGCCTTGCCGCATGTGGAAGCGTCACGCGCGGCACCACCGAGTTGATCGCCTTCACCTCCGAGCCGCCCGGCGCCGCCGTCGCCACCACGACGAACCGGTACTGCCCGACCACGCCCTGCTCGCTCGACGTGCCGCGTTCGGAAGAGTTCGACGTCACCTTCACCAAGCCCGGCTTCCAGCCGCAGACGGTGCCGGTGCGCACCAAGCTGGCCGGCGCGGGGGCCGCAGGGTTCGCCGGCAACGTCCTGGCCGGCGGCGTCATCGGCATGGGCGTCGATGCCTATACCGGTGCGGCCATGGACCACACGCCCAACCCCGTCGCCGTCACCCTTGTGCCGGATGCCCTGCCGAGCGCGCAGCGCACGCGTCGCCGCGGCAGGCCGGGCGTCTGACCCGAGCAAGGCAACCGCCGCTCCGCCGAAGCGTAACGCTTCCGCGGAGCATGCCTTCAGTGCCCGCCGTGAGAGGTGCGAACGTCCCGCGGCGCGGCTAGAATCTCGCTGAGGCTGGAGGCGACGTGCCGTGCCTCCTCGTCGGTCAGGCGGAGCTGGAACGGCGGCAACGCACCGGCCTGGAGGGCCACCACCGCCTGACCCTGCTCATCGGTGCCGACCTCGATGGCCGAGGAGGTCACGTCGAGCATGGCGACCTCCTCGTCGCCGTTCTCGTCGGGCAAATCGACCTCGCCATCGTCATCGATCGCGGTGAGGAGCTGGCCGACGGCGCGCACGAGCGCGCGCGCGGCGCGGGCATCCATGACCACCGCCGTCGATTGGTCGTCCTTCTGGAACGAAAGCTGGATGTTCGCGCCTTCGAGGGAAACCGAGATGCCCGCCATGAACCGCCTGACTGCACTGCCTTGAAGCGGTGCGTAACCGCCTGGATTGGCGACCATATATGCACCCGCCCCGTGCTTTGTCACAGGGTGGCGGAGGCAGTACTCCAGGCTCGATTGGCCTGCCGCACTCCCATCCCGCGCGCGCAGCTCCAAGGCGGCGGCGTTCCGTCCCGCCTTGTTAAGGCCGCATCGTCGGCCTACATGTAGTCCTGACGGGCGCGGCGGAGCGAATGGCTTCGGTCCATTTGCAACCCGCTTGTCATCCCGCAAAATCGGCGGACGCTGCCAGGTGCTCGCTTCGAGCAGATGCTTGCGCTTGGCGTGTGAAGAACGAAGGAACTATTCGTGGATACTGGGACTGTTAAGTGGTTCAACGAGACCAAGGGCTACGGCTTCATTCAGCCGGATGACGGCGGCAAGGACGTGTTCGTCCATATCTCCGCTGTCGAGCGTGCTGGCCTGCGCAACCTCGTCGAGGGCCAGAAGGTGTCCTATGAGGTCCTGACCGACAAGCGCAGCGGCAAGGACGCGGCCGGCAATCTGCAGGCCGTCTAAGTCGCTTCGGGACCGGCCTTAGCCGGCCCGACCGCGCATTCCTGACTAACGAAGCGGCACCCACCGGACAGAGGCTCTCGGAACGCATTTCCGGGGATGTCTCACGGCGGGCGCCGCGGACGCCAAAATCACCAGACCAAAACAACCAGAAACGACGCCGGCCACGCCGAGAGGGCGCGGGATCCGGTGCGAGAAGAAGAAAAACAATGAATTTCGAGTTCCGGCGCCACGACGGCGCCATTTCGCCCGTGACCAACGCGGCGACATTCCGGGTGGGCAGCTTGGTCGACACGCAGGCACGCAGCCCGCAGGCCGACCTCAGCCACCTCATCGACGCTTCCTACGAGTATCACTCTCCGCGCGAACTGCGCTGGCACCTTGCCGACCGCCTTGGGGTTACCCCGGCCGTCGTCCGGTTGCAGGAAGCCGCCTGACCGACACGGCCTCGCACCCATTCGGAGCGAGGCCAATCGGCCGCCCTTATGAGGCGGGCGGCCTTATACCGAATTCGATCGATCCCTTCGGACTGGCGGGCTGGTCCTGGGCTGAAGCGCCGCTCAGGTTGAGCGATACGCGCCCCGGCTGGATTGAGCGGAAGCTGCCTCAGATCAGACCCAACCCCACCAATTCCCGCCGCAAGCTCTCGGGCATCTCGGCGACTTCCCCGGCACTGGCCCGGTCAAGGTCGGCGGGCGCGTCGCGCGCTTCGAGATAGCGCCAGCCCTGAAACGGGCGGCAGGGGCGCGGCGAGACCGGCGTCACCGCCGGATCGAGCACGAGGCGGCAGCGGTCGATCCCGTCGCTTCCCGTGACCGGCTCGATGGCGCGAATCGCCTGACGGCAGGTCAGCGTTCCCTTCATCACCCAGTAGATCGAACCGCCGCCGGCGATGGCGGCTGCGCGCTTGGGGAACATGCGGGTGACGTGGACCGTCTCCGGCTCGTGGCCGAGGCGGACAGCCTCCGCCCGATAATGTGCGATCCGCGCCTCCAACTCCTCGATGGAGGAGGGACCGACGCACAGCTTCAGAAGATGCAGGGCCATGACCGGGCCCGTATAAGCCATCCGCCGGAAAAAGGGCCGCCGGTTTTCAAGGCAACCGATGCGGCATGAAGAGCCGCATCACCGGGCCCCGGGGCCGCTCCCTCACGCGAAGAGCGCGATCTTTTCCTCGATGCTCAAGGTATCGAGATCGGGGAAGGCCGCTGCGAGATCGTCGGCCGTCACCGGCTCGACCGCCGCCACGACCAGGGGTTCGGCCAGCGGCATGACCGCTTCGGGTTCCGCCGGGACGGTGAGTCCGGCCTCTTCCACCGCGTCGAACGCGTCGATGTGCGACACGACCTCGAATACGGCCTCGTCCTCCGCCCCGAACGCCTCCTCCCCTTCCGGCTCGGCCGGAGCCGGAACGAGGATGGCCGACGTGGTCTCCGGTGAAGCGATCTCCGGTTCGGCTGCGGCTTCGGTCTCCGGCATTTCCAGCGCGAAGAGATCCGCCGGGATTTCATCGGCCGGAACGGCGACGGGCGTCGCCATCTCGGTCGCGGTCGGCTCCGCCGGCTCTTCGTCATGCGCCGGTTCCGGCGTCTCGGGGCTGACCGGCAGGAAGGCGAGGTCGTTGTCGAGCGCCACGGTCGGCAACGGCCGCAGGACCGACATCACCGGCGCGGGCGCCGGCCCTTCCATATCGAGGAAACGGTCGACGTCGTTCTGATCGAGGGCGGCGGCCGGTGCGGGCGCGTCCTCACCGAGCGGAGGCACCGCGTCCTCGGGACTGCCCCAGATCCCGATCATCGAAGCGATCCGGTTCTCGAGGTAGCGCAGGGTGTGCACCACCCGGCTCGTGCGCTGGGCGGTGAGATCCTGGAACGAGCAGGCCGTGTAGATCTGGGTGGCGTGCCGATCGAGGGCGTCGCACAGCTCGGAATCGATACCGGTCTCGCGCAGGGTCCAGGCGGCCTCCTGCACCTCCTCGGCGGCGCTGAGGATGTCGGAGGTCGCGCGCTCGGTGGCGCGCACGATGGCGTCGAGGGCTTCCGAGGCGACCGTGAGACGGCTCTCGCCTTGCTCGGCGGTCGAGAGGGCGGCCACCTCCGCGCGGGTGCGGGCGATGGCGTCGGCCATCTCCATCAGGTCGCCTCGAAAGCGCCCGACATCGTCCGGCCGGTCTGTCGTGACGACGTTCTCGATGCGCCGGATCGCGTCCAGCAGCACCTCGGTATCGGCATTGCGGTTGCGGCGGGCGTACTCGCTGAGAAACCACCGGCCGCGCTCGGTCTCCCGGACGGCGTCCTCGATGGCATCGTATTGCGACGCATCCAGAGGCGTCAGGGAACGGGAACTCGACATCACACCCCGCAAAGACTCGACACCCTGCAAAGACTCGGGCCCCACCGCGAGGAGTGCCGCGACGATTGACGGTCGGCGTGAGATTGACAGGCGTGCTTTAACAGCGGCTTACGCTTTCCCTCGCTTCGCCCCGCCGCGCGACGTTTTTGACCGATCGAAAGGGGCGGCCCGCTTCGCCGCGATCCCGTGACACGCACAGTCCCGACCGGTGAGCCCGATCCCGTCCGGCTCGGCCTCCTCTACGCCGTGGTCTTCGTGGAGATCGGCATCGCCATGCCGTTCATGCCCGTCTGGCTCGGCGCACTCGGCCTCGATGCCGGGCTGATCGGCCTGCTGCTCGCCCTGCCGATCGCCACCAAGGTCGTCGCGACGCGGCCGCTGATGGGGCTGATCGATCGCGGCGTGCGCCCGCGCACCCTGCTCGTCGCAGGCAGTCTCACCCTGGCCTTGAGCTACACCCTGATGCCGGCCGCCGCCGCCATCGCCGCGGCCCTGCTCGTCCCGCTGATCGTCGTGAACGCCGTGGCGCAGGCCCCGCTGGTGCCGAGCATCGACTACCTCACGCTCGCCGCCGCCCGCCGCACGACGCGGATCGACTATGCCCGCATCCGTCTGTGCGGCTCGGTCGCCTTCCTCGCCGCGAACCTCGCGGGCGGCGCGCTTCTCGGTCTGCTGGGCGACCGGGTGGCGGTGCCCCTGCTGCTGACCGCGCTCGCGCTCGCCGCGACCCTCGTCGCCGCCTCGGGCCAGGAGGTCGCACGGCCCGTTGAGCCGCCTTCGAAGAGGGGCGCCGCCCCGCCCCTGCCGCGGGTGCTGTGGCTCTCCATCGCCGCGGCGGCGCTGATTCAGGCGAGCCATGCGGCGATCTACGCCTTCGGCAGCCTCGATTGGGCCCGCCACGGCGTCTCGCCGCCCTGGATCGGGGCGCTCTGGGCCGTCGGCGTCGCAGCCGAGATCGCGCTGTTCGCCCTCATCGGCCGCGTTCCCGCGCGCTGGCGCAGCCCGTTCCGCCTGCTCGGCCTCGGGGCGATCGCGGCTCTGCTGCGGGCTCTGGGACTGAGCCTCGCGGACGGCGACCTCGCCCTGCTCCTGCCGCTTCAGATGCTGCACGGCCTCACCTTCGGCGCGACCCATCTCGGGGTCATGGCGGCGGTCTCCGGCTTCGCGCCGGACGGCGCCCGCGGCCGGGCGCAGGGGACGGTCGGCGCCTCGACCGCCCTCGTCTCGGCGCTGGCGACGCTGGCCTGCGGCGCGGTCTACCGCTCGCTCGGCGGGCCTTCGACCTTCCTGATGATGGCGCCGCTGGCGCTCGCCGGCCTCGTCCTCGTCCTGCGGGCGCAACGCATCCATGATCCCCGCCGATTTGGCGGCGGCTCCCCCCATAAGGTATAGCCAGCCCCCAATATCGGGATCCCAAAGGGATCATCCCTTTGGCGGGGGTTCGGGGCAGAGCCCCGAGAAGCGGCCTCGAGCCGCCGGAGCATCGAGCCCGAAGGTTCGGATTCGACGCTTCTTGGTAAGGAATTCGTTTCAAAGTCTCTGGAGCGGAAGCGGGAGCGGCGCGTGCGGATCGCAGACGGCTCGGGCATTTCGGACGCCGCGGGCGCAGACCTCGATGCAGGCGGCGGCCGCGTGATCCTGCGCGGGCGCTGGACGGCCGACCAGGGGCCGGCGGTGGAGAGCGCCTCGGCGCGCATCGCCGCGCAGGGCCGGACCCAGCCCGTGCTGGTGGATCTCAGCGGCTTGGCGCGCCTCGACACTCTCGGCGCCTGGGTCTTGGAGCGGACCCGCGCCGAGATCGAGGCGGCGGGCGGGCGGCTGGCCTATGCCGGAGCGCGGCCCGAGCACCGCATCCTGCTGGGCGAGATGGGTCTGCGCGAGCCCGAGCCGGCGCCGCAGGATACCCGCAACCCGGCCCTGCGCTTCCTCGACGTCACCGGTCAGCGCGTCGCACGCGGCGGCAACGAGGTCCTGTCCGGCATCGCCTTCCTCGGCGAAGTGGTCGCCGCCGGCGGCCGGGTCGCGCGCCGCCCGCGGACCTTCCGCATGGCCGCGCTGGTCAACCAGCTCGAACAGGTGGCGCTCCACGGCGTGCCGATCATCGTGCTGATCTCGTTCCTCGTCGGCGGCATCGTCGCGCAGCAGGGCATCTTCCAGCTCCAGCGCTTCGGGGCGCAGAGCTTCGTTGTGAACCTGATCGGCCTGCTGATCCTGCGCGAACTCGGGGTGCTCCTCACCTCGATCATGGTGGCGGGCCGCTCCGGCTCGGCCTTCACCGCCGAGATCGGCTCGATGCGGATGCGCGAGGAGGTCGATGCCCTGCGCGTGATGGGCCTCGACCCGATCGAAATCCTGATCCTGCCGCGCATACTCGCACTTGTGATCGGCTTGCCGATCCTGGCCTTCCTCGGCTCGCTGGCGGCCCTTGCCGGCGGCGGCCTCACCGCCGCGATCTATGGCGGCATGACCACCGATGCCTTCCTGGCGCGGCTCCAGGCGGCCGTGTCGTTCCACCATTTCGCGGTCGGCTTGATCAAGGCGCCGTTCATGGCGCTGACGATCGGGATCATCGCAACGATCGAGGGATTCGCGGTCGAGGGCTCGGCGGAGTCGCTCGGGCGCCACGTCACCGCCTCAGTCGTCAAGTCAATCTTTATGGTGATCGTGCTGGATGGCCTGTTCGCGGTCTTCTTCGCTGCGATCAATTTCTAACTTCGTGCGGACAGCCGACGGTCGGACAGCGCCCTTGCCCACCACTCAACTTTCCTTGAACGGGCAAGACCCCGCCCAAGACGACGCGATTATTCGCGTGCGCGATCTCGTGGTCGGCTTCGGCCAGCGCACGGTGATGAAGGGGCTCGACCTCGACATCCGCCGCGGTGAGATCTTGGGGTTCGTCGGTCCCTCGGGCCAGGGCAAGTCGGTGCTGACGCGCACCATCCTCGGCCTCGTGCCGAAGCGCTCCGGCACGATCGAGATCTTCGGTGAGAACGTGGACGGGCTCACGGTGACCCGGCGCCGCCAGCTGGAGCAGCGCTGGGGCGTGCTGTTCCAGCAGGGCGCGCTGTTCTCGGGCCTCACCGTCAAGCAGAACATCCAGATGCCGATGCGCGAGCATCTCAAGCTGTCCGAGCGCCTGCTCGACGAGTTCGCCCGCCTCAAGATCGAGATGGTCGGCCTCAAGCCGGATGCCGCCGACAAGTACCCCTCGGAACTCTCGGGCGGCATGATCAAGCGCGCGGCGCTCGCCCGCTCGCTGGCGCTGGACCCAGAAATCCTGTTCCTCGACGAACCGACCTCGGGCCTCGACCCGATCGGCGCGGGCGAATTCGACGATCTCGTCTCGACCCTGAAGAAGACGCTGGGGCTCACCGTCTTCATGGTGACGCACGACCTCGACAGCCTCTACACCGCCTGCGACCGCATCGCGGCGCTCGGCGACGGCCGGATCATCGCAGCAGGAACGATCGAGGAGATGCTGGCCAGCGACCACCCCTGGCTGCGCTCCTACTTCCACGGCAAGCGCGCCCGCGCCATCGCCACGCCCAATCAGGCCGCACAGCCCGGTTACGCCCATGCGTGAGCGGCGGATGATACTCTCCGGTGCGGTTGCGCACCGCTCCACCCCCTCGGATCGGGATTAGAGCTGAGCCGATGGAGACTCGCGCAAACTACGTCCTGATCGGCGCCTTCACCATCGGCGTCGTCCTGGCCGCCTTCGGCTTCGTGTTCTGGCTCCAGGGCGGATCGCGTGGACAGGCGACCCAGGCGCTTCGTATCGTGTTCTCCGGCTCGGTCGGCGGACTCGCCAAGGGCTCGACCGTCTCGTTCAACGGCATCAAGGTCGGCGAGGCGCTCGACGTGCGCCTGCTGCCGCAGGACCCGCGCCGGGTCGTCGCGGTGGTGCAGGTCGATCCCTCGACCCCCTTACGCGCCGACACCCGCGCGCGGCTGGATTCCGCGATGCTGACCGGCGTCTCGCAGATCGCGCTCTCCGGCGGCAGCGCCGACGCGCCCGCCCTCACGCCGGGCTCGGGCGACAAGATGCCGACGATCTTCGCCGATTCGAGCGACATCCAGGACATGATGGCAGCCGCCAAGCAGATCGCGCAGCGGGCCGACGACGTGCTCCAGCGCCTCGACAAGGTGGTGGCCGGCAACGAGGGCGCGATCACCCGCACGCTCGCCAACGTCGAAGCCTTCTCGAAGACGCTGGCCGAGGCCGGGCCCTCCATCACCGGCCTCGTCAAGGCGGTGGACGGGCAGCGCCTCAACCGGGTGATCGAGAACGCCGACACCTTCTCGACCGCGCTGGCGAATTCGAGCGGGGACATCCAGGCCGGGCTTCACGACGCCCGCAGCTTGGCGGCCAAGCTCAACGCCTCCGCCGACAAGATCGACGGCGTGCTCAAGGGCGCGGAGGGCTTCCTCGGCTCGGCCTCGGGCCAGCAGGGCGCGGGTACCTTCACGGAGATCCGCGAGGCGGCGATCTCCGTGCGCGACGCAGGCCGGGCCTTCCGCGCGCTGTCAGAGAACCTCGACAAGCGCACCGCCAACATCTCGACGAGCTTCAATCGCCTGTCGGGTACGAGCCGGCGTGAGGTCGAAGCGCTGTCGACCGACGGCCAGCGCACCCTCAACACCCTCAGCCGGGCTGCCCGCAGCCTGGAGCGCGACCCGTCTCAGGTGATCTTCGGCGGCAAGCCGTCGTTGCCGGAATACAACGGTGGCCGCTGAGCTTTTCGGTTTCCGGATGATGTGTCGGCACGCACCGCCCAGCTTGAGCGTTGGCGTATGCTCCCGCGTGCTAGAGGGGGTGTCAGTATCCCCGACAGCGAACGGACGGTGCCCGAGCGTATGACGCGTCTTCCTTTTTCGCCTTCCCTTTCCGGCCGCTTCCTGCGGGCGGGCGCCCTCCTTGCCCCGCTGGCGCTCCTCGGCGGCTGCGGCGGCGGCACACCGCTCACCTTCGATCTCGCGGCCCTGCCGGGTCAGGCGCGGGCGGGTGGCGCTGCGCGCTCGATTGTCGTGTCCGAGCCTGTCGGCCTGCAGCCGATGGAGGCCGACCGCATCATCGTGCGCGAGCCCGGCGGGTCCCTGTCCTTCCTCGGCGGCGGCCAGTGGGCCGACCGCCTGCCGCGCCTGATCCAGACGCGGGTGATCCAGAGCCTGGAGAATACCGGCCGCCTGCGCTCGGTCTCGCGGCCCGGCGACAAGGTGCCGTCGGATTACCAGCTCGTCAGCGAGATCCGCGAGTTCGACGTCAATTCCGGCACCGGCGAAGCGGTGGTCGATCTCTCGGCCAAGCTGATCGCCGAGGGGACCGGACGGGTCGTCAACGCCCGCGTCTTCACCGCCCGCGTACCGGTGCAGAAGGTCGATCCGCAGAGCGCCGCCGCCGGCCTCGACACGGCTTTGGGTCGAGTTCTCGCCGACCTCGTGCGGTGGGTGAACACGGCGCGATAGAGCATCATCTCGAAAGCTGGTCCCCGGCTTTCGGAAAAAGACGATGCAAAATCAGAAGGCTGGAACATCGTTCTGGATCCGATATCCAGGACAATGCTCGAGCGCCGCGGCCACTCTTCACCCGAACGACCGGGCCCGACCGCTTCCGGCGCTCACGCTTCCAGCGCAGCCAGAGCGGGACCGCGCAGCGACAGCGGCACGGCGATCAGTTCGCCGTGGCGCGGCTCCGGGCGGTTGTAGACCGCCGGCCGGCCCTGAAGGTCGCAGACCACGCCACCCGCCTCGCGGACGATGAGGTCCGCACCGGCCAGATCCCAATCCCGTGCGTCCCTGGAGACGAGGCCGAGGTCGATCCGGCCCTCGGCCACCCGCGCGAGCCGCAGGGCCAGCGAGGGCACCCGATCGACCACCGTGACCGAGGGGCGCGGCCCGAGCCGCGCCGCGCCGTCGAGCAGGCGATCCTGGAACGGCTTCGGGCCGGTGATGCGTGCGTCCTCCAGCGTGGCCCGCGGCGCGACGCGGATGGGCGCGCCGTTGAGGGTCGCGCCCTCGCCCGCCACAGCCTCGTAGAACTGATCGGTCGCGGGCGCGAAGACGCCGCCGAGCACCGGTTCGCCCCGGGCCAGCAGGGCTACCGCGATCGACCAGTCCGGATGCCCGGACAGGAAGGCACGGGTGCCATCGATCGGATCGACGATCCAGACGAAGTCGTGGCCGAGCCGCACCGGATCGTCGCTGGTCTCCTCCGAGAGCCAGGCCGCCCGCGGCTCGACCTGCGACAGGCGGATCTTGAGGAAGGTGTCCACGGCGACGTCCGCCTCGGTGACCGGCGAGCCCCCGGCCTTCGACCAGACCCGCGCGCTGGTCTGCTCGCCCTTGCGGAAGAAGGGCAGCGCGAGCGCGGCGGCCTCCCGGATCGCGTCGTGCAGGACGGGCCGCAGCGCCGCGAAAGAGGATGTCGTCTGGGTCATGGATCCGGTCGGAGCCGCTTCTGCGAGGCCGGCCTCCTGCCGTTCGAACGGCGCCGACGCCGCTCCGTTCTAGAGCATCGGCAGAAAAAGTGGCCATCGGATTTCGGAACGCAGTGATGCAGGGCCGGACGCGGCGGCGGCAACCCGCACCGCCGCCGGCCCCTGCCCCGTCCGCACGGTTACCGACATTTGCACCAATCCCGGCAAGGGTCCGTTGAGCATCCGGCAGACTTCGGCTCGATCCACGAACGCTTAACGCTCACTCTTAAGGCGCCTTGGGGGAGACGACCGGCACTGTGCTTGTCAGATCAGCGCGTCCGACAGAGACCGCGACACGGGATAGGGCGTCGAACCGATGATGACTTTCGAGATCATGAATCAGAACTGTCGGCCCGGCGGCGAGGATGAGGTGAGTGCGCCTTCCATCACGGTCCAAGCGACGCCGCTGCCGGTTCTCGGGGGAACCCATGGCCTCTCGCCCGTCGGTGTGGCGCTGGCTTTTGCCGACGATGCGGCCGATGCCTGCGGCGAGGACCGCTTCTCCCTGCTTCTCGTCGACGGCGAGGGCGAGGTGACGATGCGGCTCGGGCCGTTCCCGGAGGAGGATGTCGTGGCGGTGTGGCGCGACATCTCGAATACTGGGGGTCTCGCCCGGATGCTGCTGCGCGAGGACGGCTCCATCGTCCCGGTCTCGCAGCAGCTCGGCCCGGTCGTGCTCGGCAAGGGCCGCCAGCGCCGCCGTCATGCCGCCCTCAGCGGACGCCGCCCCCGCTTCCTGGTGCGGCGCAAGCCCGCCCGCCTCCCGGCCCGGCCGTGCATCCACCGGGGCGAGAGCGAGATCATTTCGCGGGGGTGAGACGATTTCCCGCCTAAGCCGTTGTCGGGCGAACGGTCGGCCGGAGCGCCGGATCAGCGCAGCCCCTGCCACAGCGCGTCGGCGGCCAGCCCCGCGAACAGGATAAGACCCGCATCGCGGTTCGAGCGGAACAGCGCCAGGGCCCGAGGGCCGTCGCGCTCGGAGAGCTGCATCACCTGCCGGGCGAGATGGGCGGCGAACAGCCCGAGCCCGAGCCAGCCCAGGAGGCCGGCCCCGGCGCCGACCAGCGCCGGCACGAACAGGGCGACGGTGCCGATGTAACAGAGCCCGACCGCGAGCCGCAGGCGCGCCCCGAACAGGCGGGCCGAGGAATGGATGCCGACGATCTCGTCATCCTCGATGTCCTGCACCGCGTAGATCGTGTCGTAGCCGACGATCCAACCGATCGTGCCCGCATAGAGCCACAGGGCCGGCGGATCGAGGCGGCCGAACACGGCGACCCAGCCCATCAGCGCTCCCCAGCCGAAGGCGAGGCCGAGCACCGCCTGCGGCATCGGCATCACCCGCTTCATGAACGGGTAGATCGCCACCGGCGCCAGGGAGAGAATGCCGACGAGAATCGCGGTCGCGTTGAATTGCAGCAGCACCGCGAGGCCGACCAGCGCTTGCGCCACGAGGAAGGCGGCGGCCTGTTTCGTCGTGACCTGCCCCGAGGGCAGCGGGCGCGAGCGGGTGCGCTCGACCTGCGCGTCGAGCTTACGGTCGGCGATGTCGTTGTAGGTCGAGCCGGCGCCGCGCATCGCGACCGCGCCGATCAGGAACAGCACGAGATGACCGGGATTCGGGCCGGGATTCCCGGCGGCGGTCGCGGCGAGCGCCGCCGACCACCAGCACGGCAGCAGCAGCAGCCACCAGCCGATCGGCCGCTCGATCCGGGCGAGCCGCAGATAGGGCCGCGCTCCGGCCGGCGCCAGCCGGTCGGCCCAATGGCCGGCGACCGCGTCGGCGACGCGGCCGGAGCCGGGCTCGGATGGAGAGGGCAACGGTAACGGGGCGCGGAAGACTTACAGCGCGCCCTGGGGCATGCGGAAGGCGCCCGACAGGCCGGGACCGCCGAGCAAGCCGCCACCGCCGCCGTTCTGCGCCTGGGTCTTGGCCTGGGCTTCCATCTTCGAGGCCTGGGCCGCGATACCGCAAACCTTCGTGCGGATCGCCGCGACCTTGTTGTGGTCGGCCTTGAAGCCTTCGGAGAACGAATCCGGGATCGAGCACCACTCCTTATTGGCGGTGATCCACTTGATGCCGGTGGCGCCGTTGGCCTGAAGCTGGCCGAACAGGGAGCACGCCTCCTGCGGCGTCATCTTCTTCTTCGAGTTCGAGGCGGAGTTGGCCTTGGCCACGAGGTTCTTGCGCTCGATCAGCGTCTTCTGGATCGAGCCGCAATCGGTGCCGGCCTGCTGCGGCACGGACTGGGCCGGCGCGGCCGGGGCCATCGGCGCGGGAACGCTCATCGGCGCGGCAGCCGAAGGCGCGGGCTCGGCCGGCGTATCCATCGACGGCAGCGGCATCCCGCCCATGCCCCCCATGCCCTGGGCCAGAGCCGGCCCGGCCAGAAGGACAAGGCCGACAAGAGCGGCGGCGGCGGTCTTCGTCGGTGCAACAATCCTGGCAGACATTCGGCCCGGTCCTTCTCCCCGCATGCCGCGACGGGTGTACCCCCGATCCCGCAGCGCCCATCCGGCCCGAATCCCTGGCGGCTCGCGCCGCGGGCCCGGCAGAGGGGCTTGAAGTGTTTCGATGCGGATGTCTTCTGCGCACGGGATTGTGGCGCCAATGGTGCGTTCCGCCGCCCAAGGGCCGCGAAGGTGGGAAACGCCCTGAAACATTTGAGGCGTGTTCTTTTTGCATCAGCGATTGACAGGCCGGGGCCGCCACGCGACGAGACCGGCTTGCCCGCGAGAGACCATGGCTGCTTACGACTTCACCGCCCCACGCCTCTTCGTCGAAGCGGATCTGGCGGAGGGGCGCGTCCTGCCGCTGGAGCGGGCACAAGCGAACTACCTGCTCACGGTGCTGCGCCGCGCGGAGGGCGAGCCCGTCCTGTTGTTCAACGGGCGCGACGGCGAGTGGCGCGCCGAGATCGTGCCGCAGGGCCGCAAGAGCGCGGACCTGCGCGTGGTGGCGCAGACCCGGCCGCAGCCGGTGCCGGCCGACCTTCACTACCTGTTCGCGCCGCTGAAGACGGGGCGCATCGACTACATGGCGCAGAAGGCGGTCGAGATGGGCGCGGGGCGCCTCCAGCCGGTCTTCACCCGCTTCACGCAAGGCGAGCGGATCAAGATGGACCGCATGCAGGCCAACGCGATCGAGGCGGCCGAGCAATGCGGCATCCTTTCCGTGCCGGAGATCGGCGAGCCGGCCCGGCTGCCCGCCTGCCTCGACGCCCTCGAAGCGAATCGCCTGCTCGTGTTCTGCGACGAGGACGCGCCTGTCACCGACCCGGTGGCAGCCTTGCGCGGCGCGGCCGATCCGGCGCGCCCGCCGCCGCTCGCCGTGCTGGTCGGCCCCGAGGGCGGGTTCCACGAAGAGGAGCGCGCGCTGATCGCCGCCCGCCCCAACACGGTCGCGCTGTCGCTCGGCCCGCGCATCCTGAGGGCGGATACGGCCGCCGTGGCCGTGCTGGCGCTGGTGCAGGCGGTACTGGGGGATGCGCGGTGAGCCAGGCCGATTCGAGGACGTCTTAAAGAATGCCCCTCCCCCGCATCCTCCTCCTGTCCCTCGGCGGGACGATCACCATGACCCGGAGCCTTGAGGGCGGGATCGTGCCGACGCTGACGGCCGCCGACCTCGCAGACTCGGTGCCGGGGCTCGCGGCGGTGGCATCCATCGAGACGCTCTCGCCCCTGCGCCGGCCGAGCGCCGGGCTCACCCTCGACGACCTGATCGGCGTGGCGCGCACGCTCAACCAGCGCTTGGCGGGCGACCTCGACGGCGCGGTGGTGATCCAGGGCACCGACACGATCGAGGAGACGGCCTTCGTCCTCGACAGCTTGGTCGTCGGCGACAAGCCCGTCGTCGTCACAGGGGCGATGCGCGGGCCGGAAAGTGCGGGGGCCGACGGGCCCGGCAACCTGCTGGCGGCGACCCTCGTCGCGGGCAGCGCGGCGGCGCGGGGCATGGGCGTGCTCGCCGTCCTCAACGACGAGATCCACGCCGCCCGCCTCGTGCAGAAGGCCCACACCGCCCTGCCCTCGGCGTTCCGCTCACCGCTCGCCGGCCCGGTCGGGCTCGTGATCGAGGGCGAGGCCCGGATTTTCGTGTCGCCGCGCCGGGGCCCCATCGTCGACGGCCCCCTCGCACCGGAGCCGGCCCCGGTGGCGCTTCTGACGATGGGGATCGGCGACGACGGACGGCTGCTCGCCGCCCTGCCCGATCTCGGCTTCGCGGGCGTCGTGATCGAGGGGATGGGCGCGGGCCACGTGCCGGAGGCGCTGGCGGAGATCGTCTCGGCCCTCGTCACGCGGATTCCGGTGGTGCTCGCCTCCCGCACCGAGACTGGTCCTGTGTTCTCGCGCACATACGGGTATCCCGGCGGCGAGATCGATCTGCTAGGTCGCGGCGCGCTCTCGGCGGGCATCCTGTCGGGCGTGAAGGCGCGGCTGATGCTCCAACTTCTCCTTCGTGCCGGGGTCGATCGAGCAGCCTACGCCCCCTACTTCGCGGATCCGTGATCGGCGGGGCGAACGCCGTGAAGAGAAGCTTGTGTCATGTCTGCCATGCGGTCGGCGGGCGCGTTGTTCACCCTTGCGGCGTCCTCTAAGGACACGACATCCGGTGAGGCCGCTGCCGGCTCCTCCGGTGGCGGATCCTCGGCGCGCAGCTGACCCCTTCGACCGACGTTACCTTCGAGGCAGCGCATGGCGCGCGACACGTCCGACACCACCCCGCTCACGACGCGGGACGAACTGATCGCGTGGTTCGCCGCGGGCGAGAAACCGCGCGCGCGCTTCGCCATCGGCACCGAGCACGAGAAGATCCCGTTCTACACCGCCGACCACGCACCCGTTCCCTACGAGGGCGAGCGCGGCATCCGGGCACTTCTGGAGAATCTCGGCCGCGAGACCGGCTGGGAGCCGATCCTGGATGGCGGCAACATCATCGGTCTGGCAGGGACCGAAGGCGGCGGCGCGATCTCGATCGAGCCCGGCGGCCAGTTCGAACTCTCCGGCGCGCCGCTGCCCGACATCCACGCGACGGCGACCGAACTCGACGAGCATCTCGCCGCCACGAAGCGCGCGGCCGAGTCTCTCGGCATCGGCTTCCTCGACCTCGGCATGAGTCCGAAATGGACCCGCGAGGCGACGCCGCAGATGCCGAAGAGCCGCTACCGCATCATGCGCAACTACATGCCGAAGGTGGGCAGGCTCGGCCTCGACATGATGCTGCGCACCGCGACCGTCCAGGTGAACGTCGATTTCAGTTCAGAGGCCGACATGGTGCGCAAGATGCGCGTCAGCCTCGCGCTCCAGCCCATCGCCACGGCTTTGTTTGCCAATTCGCCCTTCACCGATGGGCGGCCCAACGGCTTCCTGTCGCGCCGCTCGGAGATCTGGCGCGACACCGACCCCGACCGCACCGGCATGCTGGCCTTCGCCTTCGATGAGGGCTTCGGCTACGAGGCTTACGCCGATTGGCTGCTCGACGTGCCGATGTATTTCGTCAAGCGCGGCGAGACCTATCACGATGTCGCCGGGGCCTCCTTCCGCGACCTGATGGCCGGGCGCCTCGCGCAGCTACCGGGCGAGCGGGCGACCGTCTCGGATTGGGCGAACCACGCCTCAACCGTGTTCCCGGAAGTGCGGCTCAAGCGTTTCCTCGAGATGCGCGGCGCCGATGTCGGCGGGCCGGCGATGATCGCCGCGCAGTCGGCCTTCTGGGTCGGGCTCCTCTACGACGAGACCGCGCTTTCCGCCGCCTGGGATCTGGTGCGCGGCTGGTCCGCCGGGGAGCGGGAATCGATGCGCGCCGCCGTGCCGCGGCTCGGGCTCCATGCCAGCATCGGCGGGCGCTGCCTCGGCACGGTCGCAGCGGAGGCACTCGCCATCGCCCGCACCGGGCTGCAGGCGCGGGCGCGCCGGGACGGCAACGGCCGCGACGAGGCGGTCTATCTTCAACCTCTGGAAGCGATCGTCGCCGCCGGCCGCAGCCATGCACAGGAGCGGCTCGCCGATTACGAAGGCCCCTGGGAGAAGTCGGTCGATCCGGCCTTCACCGCCTGCACGTTCTGACGATCGGAGCAGCGTCGCGGATTTTGGCCCGCGGCAAGCTTGGCGCTCGGAACGCGTTCGGCGCCGCGTTGTTCCTCTGCGTGTTCCTTATCGCTTAAGGAGTTCGCATCCATGTCCCGCATCACGACCCTGACGCTGGCCGGCCTCACCGCGGCGAGCCTGACCGTGACGGCCGTCCCGCCCGCCCAGGCCGCGCCCCTGCCGGCGATGAGCGCCGCGCAGGTCGGCGGCGGCGGCACCGTCGAGACCGTCGGCTGGCGCCGCGGATATTACGGAGGCCATTACGGCCCCCGCTACGGCTACGGCTACGGTTATCGCCGCCGCAATGTCGGCGGTGCGCTGTTCGCGGGCGCGGCGCTCGGCCTGATCGGCGGCGCGATCGCCGCCAGCGCGGCCCCGCGCTACTACGGCTATCCGGCCTATGGCGGTTACTACGGTTACGGTCGACCCGTCGGCTATTACGGCGGCTACGGCTACCCGGCCTATGGCGGTTACTACGGCTACGGCCCCTACGGCTGGTAACCCTCTCCTCCACCCGCGAAGACATTGCCCTGCCGTCTGGGTTCAGCCGGCAGGGCGTTTTCGTGTTATGCGCCGCTCCCATGTCCGAGATCTCGCAGGACGGCACGGTCGAACTCGACCTCAGCGGCCTCAAATGCCCCCTCCCCGCGCTGCGCACGCGCAAGGCCCTGCGGGCGCTGACACCCGGCGCGCGCCTGGCGGTGACCGCGACCGATCCGCTGGCCGGGATCGACATCCCGAACGTCGTCCGCGAGGAAGGGGCCGCGCTGGAAGCGCTGGAGCACCACGGCCCGGTCGCGCGCTTCCTGATCCGCCGCGGCGCCGACCGCCCGAATGCGCAAGACTGACCCCGACAATCCGACCTGAAGCCCCGAACCGGAGACGCCATGCCCCCCGAGATCCGCGGCACCCGCACCGTCCACGATGGCTGGGCGAGCTTCCTCGTCGCCGAGGTGACGACCCCCGAGGGCGCCGCGGTGACCCGCGAGATCGAGGATCACGGCGAGGCGGTCTGCGTGCTGCCCTACGATCCCGAGCGCAAGGTGGCCCTGCTGATCCGCCAGTTCCGCGCGGCGCCCTTCTTCACCGCGGGCGTGACCGACCTGCTCGAAGTACCCGCAGGCCTGCTCGACGAGGCCGATCCGGCGGAGGGCGTGCGCCGGGAGGCTTTCGAGGAAACCGGCCTGCGGCTGGCGCATCTGGAGCCGGTCTCCACGGTGTGGAGCCTGCCGGGGATCTCCACCGAGCGGATGCACCTGTACCTCGCCCCCTACGCGGAGAGCGACCGGGAAGGGCCCGGCGGCGGACTGGCCGAGGAGCACGAGGCGATCACCGTGGTCGAGATGCCGCTCGCCACCCTCGCCGCCATGAGCGAGTCCGGCGAGATCGCCGATATGAAGACGCTGGTGCTCCTGCTCTCGCTTCGCCTGCGCCGCCCCGAATTGTTCGCCTGACGCGGCGCTTGCGGGCCGGCCGGCAACGCTTATCATCCTGTCACGCGGAACGGATTCTCTCGAAACAACAGCCGCCGCCGCGGGGAGATGCGCTCATGTCGTTCTTCATCGGGATCGCCGGTCCTTGGCTAGTGGTCTCCGCCCTGCTGCTGATGTGGCACCGTCGGGAGGTGGAACGCCCGGCGCGGAGCGTGGACGCCGAGCCGGGCGGATACCCGCCGCGCGCCTGAGGCTTATCGGGGCGGCCGCCGCCTGCCGCTCCCCTCCCCTCCCGAATCCGCATGGCGCTCCGGCCCGGCCGAACCAACGGCCACGCCACGGGTTGTCGAGGCTCTGCGCCCTGTCGCAGCCCGACGGCACCGGCCTGACCGGACGCCCGCGGCGGACACGGCGCGTTCCATTCGAACCCGACGCGCCGCGCTTGGTGGGCCGTCGATGCTGGAGCCGCTTATGGACATTGCCCTCGACAAGATCACCGAGATCATCCTGCGGCTGCGGGCGGTCGAGGTGAAGGAAGGCGCGACCGATCCGGATTCGGGCTCCAACCCGACCGATGACGGCTCGATCGACATGCTGGTCGGCGGCACCGACGACGCGACTGAGCAGGAGATCCGCAGCATGATCGCCGGGCTCAACGAGGACGAGCGCGCCGATCTCGGGGCCCTGCTCTATATCGGCCGCGGCGACTACGAGGCGGCGGAATGGAAGACGGCGGTCAACTTCGCCAAGGAGCGAGAGGCGGCGGGCGACACGGTGATCCGCGAGCTACTCGGCACGCCGGATGCGGCCCCGCTCCTCGAGGAAGGTCTCGACGCGCTGGGAATTCCGATGGAGACGCCCGAGGCGTAAGGCGTCCCACCCTGCGTGAGGTCGCGCAAACGGCCGTAGCAAACCGGACGGGGCGCGGCTCTGCGTGCCTCGACCGAAACACGCATGGTGCAAAATGACATCGGCCCGGAACGAGCGTTCCGGGCCGATGCCGCATCAGAGGTTGGATTTTACGGTTGGCAGGCCAGGGCCTTCGCGCCGACGGCGACGAAACCCGCTGCCGTTCGCAACTCGTCGTCGATCCGCGGCGTCCGGGCCACCTGGCGGGCCTCGCGTGCCAGACGATCGTTGCAGGAGCAGGCGGGCAGCCCCTGACCCACCGGCGGCGAGCAGGCATCGTGGTGCATGCAGGCCCGGTCGAGGGCATCGATCGGGGGGAGGCCAGCACCGCGGCTGCCCGGGCCGCAATAGTTGCCGTGAAAGACCAGTGCGCCCTGGGGCAGTCCATTGCCGAGGTCCGGCGTGGCCGGCGCCTCGACGGAGGGCGCCTCGACGTCCGGTGCGACCAGCGACTGAGCCGAGACGGCGAGCGGTACGAGGCCGGAGAGGATGACAGAGAGACCGGCAACTAGGGGAAGACGCCGGGCGGCGGGGTAGGCAAGTGTAGGCACGGTTGGAAGACTCCGTTCGAAACGCTCCCCTCACAGCGCTTCGCCGGCCGGGATCATGACCCGCGCCGGGAAGGCTGAGCCGTTCAAACGATTTGTCCGCAGACGTGGTTCACTCGTTCACGCAAGAAACAAGCCATCCCCGCGGCTTTAGAACCTATAGTTCAAGCCGCCGCGCACAACGCCGAAGCCGGATTCCGAACGGCCGGTGCCGTAATAGGCGGGCACCGTCGCATCGTAGACGGTCGTGCCGCTGCCCTGCTTGCCGAGATCGACGTAGAGTCCCTCGACTTTCACCGAAATACGCTCCGTGAGCGCGTATTCGATGCCCGCACCGGCCGCGTAGCCGAGCCGCGTCGTGTCCGGCAGGGTGTAGGGATAGGCGGAGGCATAGGACGACCGGCTCCCACCGCCATAGGCGAAGCCGCCGGTGCCGTAGACGAGCCAGCGGTCGAAGGCGTAGCCGAGCCGGCCGCGCACGGTGCCGAACCAATCCAGGCTCGGGGCGACGCTGTAATAGGGCGTGGAGCCGATGGTGCCGTCGCCGCGGCGGCCGAACCCGGTGCCCTGGAAATCGGCCTCGGCGCCGAGCACCCAGCCCGAACCCGGCGTGAGCTGATAGTTGTAGCCGATCTGGCCGCCGCCGACGAAGCCGCCGCGACCGCCGCTCTCCGTCACGGTGCCGTAGGTCGCGTCCGTGTAGGTCGACGATCCGCCGCGAAATCCGTAGCCGGCATTCGCGCCGACATAGAAGCCGGTCCAGGTGAAGACCGGCAGGGTCGGAGGCAACGGGGGCGCAGCACGCCGCGGCAGGTCGGCGGCGGACGCGCCACCCGCGAGAAGAAGGCTGACAAGAAGGCTTGAAAGAGCCGGATGCATCGGGTGTCGGGTCATCGTCGTCTCGTGTTGTGGGCGTGGGGAAGGTGTCAGAGCGCGAGCAGCAGCAGGCCGACGACTGCGACGGCCAGGATCAGGCAGAGCGCGAAATCGATGACGGTCTCACCGCCGCAGGGCTCGGGCTGTGGTCGGATGCGGCGGAGACGCGCCCGGACGCGGTGCGGACCGGGCGGCCGAAGCCGGCTCGCGGCGAGGCCCGCCGTCGGGAATGCTGTTTGAAGCGCGGGGCTCATCGGGTTGCCTCCCGGACGAGGGCGACCCGCCTCGCGTCCTTGCGCGGCGCAGCCGCACCGGCAACCAGAGCTTCGAGGCGCTCGAACGCGGGGCTCCGGTCGGCGGCAAGCGACCGCAACTCCGGCAATGCGAGCACGGCGGACAGGATCGCCGCCAGGACAGCACCGCGGATCAGCGGCCGAACCGACGCATCGATCCCCATACGCGGCCGAGCGGTGAGCAGGAGCGGTGCCTCGCCGAGCACGGCGATGGGTCTCAGTTCGATCATGGTGCTGCCTCACCCGAGCCGCGGCTTGACGTGGGAAATTTGACCACAAAGAACTACGTGTGCAAAAATCCCACGTCAATCGTAAATCTGCGAAGTTGGTGCTGGAGCGCACATTGTGGGATTGTATCCCACACCACTGCCACTAAGCTCAGGTCATGTCTGAGACGATCGAACCCGCTCCATCTCCGGACGGCGCCGCGCTGCACGGGCCGGTGGCCCGCCTGTTGCGACCGCTCGTGCGCCTGCTGGTGCAGCGGGGCATCACCTTTCCCGCCCTGACGAACCTGTTGCGCGAACTCTACGTGAACGTCGCCGAGTACGACTTCGCCCTGCCCGGCAAGGAGCAGACCGACAGCCGGGTCAGCCTGCTGACGGGCATCCACCGCAAGGAAGTGCGCCGCCTGCGCGGGGCGGGCGCGCCCGTGAGCCAAGTGCCGGCAACGGTCTCACGCACGAGCCGGATCATCGCCCGCTGGGTCGCCGCACCCGAATTCACCGATGGCCAGGGCCGGCCGCTGCCGCTGCCGCGTTCGACCGACGACGCGGCCCCCTCCTTCGAGAGCCTCGTGGCCGGCGTGACCAAGGACGTGCGGCCCCGCGCCGTGCTCGACGAATGGCTCGACCGGGGCCTCGCCATTCTCGATTCGGAAGGCCGGGTGCAGCTTCTGGAGGCGGCCTACCTGCCCAAAGGGGGGACCGAGCCCCAGCTCTACTATCTCGGGCGCAACCTGCACGACCACATCGCGGCGGCGGCCGAGAACGTCGCGGCGCTCTCCCCTCGCTTCTTCGAGCGCGCCGTGCATTACGACGGCCTCTCCGACGCGCTCGCCGCGCGGCTTGAGGAGCGGGCGCGGGAGATCGCGATGGGGGCGTTGAAGCAGGCGAACGCCGAGGCGCACACGGCTTGCGCGGACGATGAAGGCGGGCGCCACCGCTGGAACTTCGGCATCTACATCTAC
Organism: Methylobacterium sp. J-043; assembly: GCF_022829505.1. Taxonomy (NCBI): domain Bacteria; kingdom Pseudomonadati; phylum Pseudomonadota; class Alphaproteobacteria; order Hyphomicrobiales; family Methylobacteriaceae; genus Methylobacterium; species Methylobacterium sp. J-043. The sequence continues at coordinate 116,236 of NZ_JAKSYB010000032.1, forward strand.
CGGGAGGAGGTCCCCGCCCGTGATCCCGGCGTGCAGACGGCATCGGGAGATGCGGAGGGTCGCGCGCCTTGAGCCGCCTGACTCCGACCCGCCGCGGGCTGCTGGCGCTGCTGGCCGGCACCATTCTCTGGCGGCCGCACCCGGCTTGGCCCCAAACGGCGGGCGACCCCGCCCAGGACCGCGGCATCGGAGGCACCGGTGCGCGCCCCTCGGAGGAGGAGACGCCCGGCGGCGATCGCGGGATCGGCGGCACCGGTGTGATCGGCACGATCCGCCGGTTCGGCTCGATCGTCGTCAACGACCTGCGCATCACCTATCCGCCGGACGTGCAGGTTCGCATCGACGGCACGCCCGCCCGTGTCGCCGACCTCAAGGTCGGCCATGTCGTGCGCGTGGTGGCACGCGGGCCGGAGGGCGCGCTTTCGACCCGTGCCATTACGGTGTCGAGCGAAGTCGTCGGCCCCGTCGAGGCCGTGGCTCGAGGCCGCCTGACGGTGCTCGGACAGAGCATCTCGACTGCAAGCCTGAAGACGGCCCGGACGCGATTCGCGGTGGGCGAGCGCGTGGCGGTGAGCGGCCTGCGCCGGGCCGACGGCACCATCGTCGCGAGCCTGATCGAGCCGCGCGCGGACGGGAGCGCCCGCGTCGCCGGGCCGGTCCGGCGGGATCGCGACGGCACCCCGCGCATCGGCGGCCTGCGCCTCGCGGGCCTGGAGCCGGGACTGACCGGGCGGCGCGCCCTGGTGGAGGGCGAGGCCGGCCCGGCGGGGCTGACGATCACCTCGGCCCGCGACGTCAGCCTGCCATTCCCAGCGGGGCTCGCCCGTGCCTCGATCGAGGCCTACGTCGCGCAGGGCGAGGGCGGGCTGCGTCTCGGCTCGGGCTTCGCCGTCTCGGGCGGGGTCTCCCCCTCGGCGCTGCCGGGATCCGGGCGCCCCGCGGTGATCGAGACCGGCATCGGCCGGGATGGGCGGATGACGGTCGAATCGGTGCGCGGTGACGCGTCGGCACGGGGCCAAGGCCCCGGCGGGCAAGGTGCAGGTGGCCAGGGCTCCGGCGGCCAGGGTCCCGGTGGGGGGCCCGGCGGTGGAGGCTTCGGCGGCCAAGGGCCCGGCGCGCCCGGGCGGTCGGGGCCCGGCGGCGAGGCGCCGTTCTCCCGCCCCGGCGGCCGAGCAGGCGGCTTCGAATCCGGCCGAAGCGGGGCCCCCGGAGGAAACGCGACGCCCGGCGGCTACCCGATCGACACCCGCCCGGGCCCGGGTGGCGGCCCCGGAAGTGCATTCGGCGCACCCTCAGGTGGATTCGGCCGGCCCGGCGACGGTGGACCGGGCGGCTTCGGCGGCGGGGGTGGCCCCGGAGGCTTCGGAGGCGGTCCCGGCGGCTTCGGAGGCGGGGGAGGACCGGGCGGCTTCGGAGGTGGCGGGCGTCGCTGACGCCCGTCAGCGGCTGCGCAGGATCAGCCGGTCTCCACGCACCTCGTAGGAGGGCAGCCGGTCGAGGAAGCTCTGGCCGAGCAGGTTGGTGGTCAGCACGCCGGGCCGGCTCACCATCGCGTTGACGTTGCGCTCGGTGATCGGCCCCACCGTGATCGAGTCGAGCCGGATCGGCGCCGTGAGCGCCGTACCATTGGCGGTGGAGACGCGCTGGGTGAAAGCGCTGTCCGGCGGGCGGATGCCGAGACGGTCGGCGGTTTCGGCGGTGAGCACGACGCTGCTCGCCCCGGTATCGAAGACGAAGCGCTGCTCGGCGCCGCCGTTCACCGCCGCCAGCACGGCGAAATCGCCGTCCGAGCGGCGGGTGATCGTCACCTCGCCGCCGGGCCCGACCACAGCCGTGCCGGGGCGTAGCGCCCCGACGAGCCCCGCACCAACCCGCTGCGCATCGTCGCGATAGGTGTAGCCGACGACGATCACCGCGCCGATGACGAGCCAGATCAGGATCGAACCCAGGGTCTTGCCCGGCATGACGAGCGCCTGTCGCCAGCGGCCGGCGGCGAGGAGCAGCAGCAGGGCGGTCATCGAGACGACGCCGGCGAGCTGATCGGAATCGAGCCCCATCACCGGGCCGCCGTCATGGTTGGCGATCAGGACGACGAGACCGATCCCGAGAATGGCAAGGCCGGCCCACATCATGGCGCGCCCGCCTCCCGGCCGGGATAGGCCCGGCGCAGCCGCTCGGGCAGCGCGGCCATGACGGCCCGCCGCTGCGCCTCGGAGAGCGAGCCCCACAGCCCGATCTCGTCGCGCGTGCGCCCGCAGCCCTCGCACAGGCCGGTCACGGCATCGAGCACGCAGAGCTTCGTGCAGGGTGAGGAAGGTTTGTTCGGGGGAGTCGCCAGCATCGCCCGTGCAGATGGGACGGAGCGGGGCCGTGAATCAAGGTCTCACCGGAAACCTTACGACGCCCGCGGGTCATCGGACGGGCTGCGCTTCAACCACTGGATCGGGTGGACGAAGATGCGTGTTCCCACATCCCCCTCCCAATGCGTCCGCAACCCTTGCGCCTCCACGGCCTCCACGATCTCGGCGGCGATGCCGACCATGGTCTCGTCGCGGTCGTCGAACGCGCCGAAGGCGAGGTAGAGCCCCCGGTCGCCGACGACCGCCTCGACATCCTGCCCGTGGTAGAAGACGAACCCTCGCGAGTCGCGTCCCCGCTCCCGGCGCTGGTGATACACCTCGCCCGCATCCGAGATCCCGTCCGAACGGGTATAGCCGGCATCGTGCAGGGCGATGATCCCGCTGGCGTCGAGGGCGTCGAAGGCGATGGCGAGGCGGTCGAAATCCGTCTCCAGCGGCCATGTCGCCTCGTCGGCCCGCTTGCGCGCGAAGGCTCGGGCCACCTCCGCCTCGACCCAGCGGCGGTCGTCGGGTGCGACCGCATCGGGGCCCAGGTACCCGTCCAGGATCGTCTCGAGCGTCGAGGCTTCGGTCTCGAAACCGCCGCGGGCCAGGATCTCGATCTGCTCGGCGGTGTCCGCGCGGTCGAGCGTTTCCGTGGACGCATCGGAGGATGTGCGGCTCTGCGCCTTCGCTGCCCGGCCCTGGAAAAGCCGGCGGAGGATTCTCAGCATCACGCCCCTCCCGCCTACGCCGTCGCCGCCACCAGGGCCAGCAGCACCGCGATCTCGCCGACCTGTTGGCAAGCGCCGACCACGTCGCCGGTCTGGCCGCCGATCTTGCGCTCGGCCAGCGCGCTGAGACCGAAGGCTGCAAGCGGGGCCAGGATCAGAGCGAGGCCGAGACCCAGCGGCGGCAGGCCGAGGGCGGCGGCGATCCCGGCGAGGATCAGGCAGATCACCCCCGCGATGCCCAGCGTCGTCCGGGTCGGCCGGCCGACGGCAGCACCCGCGCCGCCGGGACGGGCGGGGTCGAGGATCGCGAGCGGAACCAGCGCCACCGTCCGCGACAGGGCGGCGGCGAACAGGAGCGACACGGCGGCGAGCCCGCCGGAGCGGTCGAGCAGGGTCGCGAGCATCGCCGCCCGCAGCGCCAGCCCGAGGAACAGCGCGGTGCCGCCATAGGCGCCGATGCGGCTGTCGCGCATGATCTCCAGGCTGCGCTCGCGGCTCTGCCCGCCGCCGAACCCGTCGGCAACGTCGGCCAGGCCGTCCTCGTGCATGGCACCGGTGATGAGGGCCAGCGCCACGAGAGCGAGGGCTGCGGCGACGAACGGCCCGAGCCGGATCTCCCAGGCCAGAACCAGCACCAGGGCGGCGGGCGCGGCGATCAGCAGTCCCGCCAGCGGCAGCATCCGCGGCACGGTGCGAAAATCGGGTGCGGCGTAGGGCGCCGGCTCGTCGGGCAGCGGCGGAACCGGCAGGCGGGTGAAGAAGCGAAGGCAGGCGGCGAGATCGTAGACCAGTTCCGCCCCCGGAAAGGGCGGCCCGAGATCGCGGCCACTGCGCTCGATCATTCCGCTGCCCTTTCCTCCGGCCGCCTGTACCGCGGGCCCGTCCGCTTCTATAGCGCCGGGAGCCTCCTGCCTGCTACGCGGCGGCGCTGGCTATCCGGTGGCAATTCCCGCACCGATCGGGCGACCTCCTCCGTTTTTCCCGCATCCGACGCGCACGAGCCCTGCCGATGACCGCCAGCCCGACCTCCGACGCCTCGCCCTTCGCCGACATCCGCCGCCTGCTCACGGAGATGCCCGGCCCCGACGGGGACGCGGTCGCCGCGATCCGGGCACGGGATGCCAGCCTCACCAAGCCCCCGGGCGCGCTCGGGCGCCTCGAAGGGCTCGTGGAATGGCTCGGCGCGTGGCAGGGCAAGGCCAAGCCCACCCTCGACCGGCCGATGGTCTGCGTGTTCGCCGGCAGCCACGGCGTGGTGGAGCGCGGCGTCTCGGCCTTCCCGGCCGCGGTCAACCGGCAAATGCTGGACAACTTCGCCGCCGGGGGTGCCGCAATCAACCAGCTCTGCGCCGCCTACGGCCTCGGCTTCCGGGTGTTCGACCTCGCCGTGGATCTGCCGACCGGCGACATCTGCTCCGGCCCGGCGCTCGACGAGAAAGGGTGCGTCGCCACCATGGCCTTCGGCATGGAGGCGGTGGCGGCGGGCACGGACTGCCTGGCGGTCGGCGAGATGGGCATCGGCAACACCACGGTCGCGGCCGCGATCTACGCCGCGCTCTACGGCGGCGAGGCCGAGCATTGGGTCGGGCGCGGCACCGGGCTCGACGCAGCAGGCCTCGCCCGCAAGGCGCAGGCGGTGCGGCTGGCGCTCGACACCCACAAGGATCACCTCGGCGACCCGCTGACGATCCTGGCGCGCCTCGGCGGCCGGGAGATCGCGGCGATGGCCGGGGCCATCCTCGCCGCGCGGCTGCAGCGGGTGCCGGTGGTGCTCGACGGCTATGTCGCAACCGCCGCGGCGGCCATTCTGTACGCCGCCGACCCTCACGCCCTCGACCACTGCATCGCCGGCCATCGTTCGGCGGAAGGTGCACATGGCGAGGTGCTGGACCGGCTCGGCCTGAAGCCCGTCCTATCGCTCGACATGCGCCTCGGCGAGGCCTCCGGCGCGGCCCTGGCGCTCGGCCTGCTGAAGGGTGCGCTCGCCTGCCACCGCGACATGGCGACGTTCGAGCAGGCGGGCGTCTCGGGCAAGAGCACCGATTGAGACGCGCCGGCTGACGGCTTCGCCCGTCAGGCCGCCCGCGCGCGCCGGGCGGACGCCGCCTCGGCCGGGGCGTTCTCCGCACCGAGTGTCATCGCGGGCAGGGTGTCCATGCCGCGGCTCGCGGGGAAGGTGACGATCACCTCGGTGCCCTCGCGCGGCTTCGACTTGAGCTGGAAGCCGCCGCCGTGGAGGTCGATCAGACCCTTCACGATCGGCAGGCCGAGGCCGGAGCCCTGCTCGGCGGTCTTGATCGCCAGCGAGCCGCGCCCGAACGAGGACATCACCGTGCCGAGTTCGTCCTCGGGGATGCCGGGTCCGGAATCCTTGACGCTGAGATATTGCCCGCCCGACGAAGTCCAGCCGACCTTGATCGTGATCTCGCCGCCCGGCGGGGTGAACTTCACCGCGTTCGAGAGCAGGTTGAGCACGATCTGGCGCAGCGCCCGCTCGTCGGCCCAGAGGCGCGGCAGGGAACCGTCGATCAGGCTGGCGAAGGTCTGGCCCTTGCTGCGAGCGCGCAGGGTCATCATGTGGCGGCATTCCTCGACCGTATGGGCGAGTTGCACCGCCTCCTCGGTGAGGTCGTAGCGCCCAGCCTCGATGCGCGAGAGGTCGAGGATTTCGTTGATCAGATTGAGCAGGTGCATCCCGCTGTCGTGGATGTCGGTCGCGTATTCCCGGTAGGCTGGGGCGGCATGGGCGCCGAACACCTCGTTCTTCATCACCTCCGAGAAGCCGAGGATGGCGTTGAGCGGCGTGCGCAGCTCGTGGCTCATGGTGGCGAGGAAGCGGGACTTGGCGAGGTTCGCCTCCTCCGCCCGCCGACGGGCCTCGTCGGAATTGGCCTTGGCCTGTTCGAGTTCGGCGAAGATCGCGTCCTTCTCCGCCCGCGATTGCAAGGTGCCGACGGCGGAGGCGTAGAGTCGGCGTGCCAAGCCGGCGAAGAAGATCTGGCTCGCCACCGTCATCGCGACGAGGAGCATCGTGTCCATGTCGCTGGAGAAGATCAGCAGCGAGAGCGCCGCCAGCATCAGCGGCACGAGGCCGGCCAGGGCAGCGACCGGCACGGTCGCGGCGAGCATCGTCGTCACCGCCGCGACGATGACGAGGCCGAACAGCGCGAAGGTGCGCGCCTCGGGAACGCCCACGAGCAGCAGCATCGCCCAGGCGGCGCTCTGAGCGAACTCGGCGACGATGAAGGTGCGCCCCCAGCGCTTCAGCGACCGGCTTTCCGGCGCCTGCCGCAGGAAGCGGCGGCTCAGCAGCAGCATCAGGGTGGTGGCCGCGATCGCCCCGGTCGCCCAGATCGCCGCGGTCACGGCCGGCACCCAGATCGAGGAGGCACCCGCAACCATGAGCGCCAGGATCAGGAGCGGGATGCCCGCACCGACCCGGTACTGGGCGTAGAGCCGCAGAAGTTCGGTGTCGAAGGCCCGCTCCAGGCCGCTCGTGGAAGTCAGCCGCTCCCGGGCCGAGCGCATCTCGCGCGCGATGCCGCGGCGCTTGGCCACCTCTTGCGAGGAGGGCCCGCGCCCGCGCTGAACCATCTCCGCTGTGAGGTCGGCCATAACAGTCGAGATCGCCAATCGGGATCGGAACGCCGGGCGCCCGGTCGTGGTCTGGCGGCGCACGGGGCGGGGTGGAGAGCCCGCAGGGTGCCGTGCGAACCGTTAAGAAGCGGCTTCGACGATCCGGCGAATTGCGCCGATACAGGTGCGGAAACGTCTCATCCGTGTTGGGGTGCGCTCCCGCACATCAGGGATGGGCGTACAGGATCAAAATCGGAACGATTCCAAGTGACCATTTCAAGTCACGACACCACGTGACGGTCTCGAAGCGCATCTCCCGGCCGGACGGCGGCCCTGAATTCATGCGTTTCGTGCGACAGCTTCCTCTCGGAGTGCGCCCATGCTGACCCTCAACCTGAACGGCGTGGCGCGGGAGGTCGATGCCGACCCCGACATGCCCCTGCTCTGGGTGATCCGCGACCGCCTCGACATGACCGGGACCAAGTACGGCTGCGGCATCGCGCAGTGCGGCGCCTGCACGGTGCACATGGACGGTCAGCCGGTGCGCGCCTGCCAGACCCGTATCGGCGATGTCGGGGAGGCCAAGATCACCACGATCGAGGGCGTCGAGGGCAAGGTGGCCGATGCGGTGAAGGCGGCGTGGCGCGGCCTCGACGTCGTGCAATGCGGCTACTGCCAATCCGGCCAGATCATGTCGGCCATCGGCCTGCTCACGGAGAACCCGAAGCCCAGCGACGCGGATATCGACGGCGCCATGGACGGCAATGTCTGCCGCTGCGGCACCTACCAGCGCATCCGCGCCGCCATCCACGACGCCGCCCGCTCGCTCGCCTGAGCCGCCCGCCCCGCAGCCTTTCACGATTTGGAGCCCGGCATGCTCAAGCTCGACCTGACTGATACGCCCGTTCCGTCCCGGCGCGCCTTCCTCGGCGGCGCGGCGGCGGGCGCCGTGCTGCTCGCCTTCCGCCTCGACCTGAAGGGTGCCCGCGCCGCGGAAGGCTCGGACGCGCTGTCCAAGGGTCCGGCCCAGCCCAACGCCTTCGTGCGGATCGCCGCCGACGACAGCGTCACGGTGATGATCAAGCATCTCGATATGGGCCAGGGCAACACGACCGGGCTCGCCACCATCCTCGCCGACGAACTCGACGCGGATTGGAGCCAGATGCGCGTCGCCTTTGCACCGGCGGATGCGAAGCTCTACGCCAATTTGCTGATGGGCCCGGTCCAGGGCACGGGCGGCTCGACGGCGATCGCCAATTCCTGGTTCCAGCTCCGCAAGGCGGGGGCGGCCGCCCGCGCCATGCTGGTTGCCGCCGCGGCCGAGAAATGGAGCGTGCCGGCAGGCGAGATCACCGTCACGAAGGGCGTCATCGGCCACCGATCCGGCAAGCAGGCCCGCTTCGGCGAATTCGCGGAAGCCGCTGCCGCCAAGCCGGTGCCGCAGGAGCCCCGTCTCAAGACGCCGGCCGAGTGGACGCTGATCGGTCAGCGCGTGCCGCGCATCGATTCCGCGGCGAAGACCGACGGCACCGCGATCTACTCCCTCGACATCCGCCGCCCCGGCCAAGTCACGGCACTCGTCGCCCACCCGCCGCGCTTCGGCGCCACGGTGAAGTCGGTGGATGCGGAGGCCGCGCAGGGCATGCCCGGCGTCGTCGGCATCGTCACGATCCCGACCGGCGTGGCGGTGATCGCCCGCGACACATGGAGCGCGATGAAGGCCCGCGAAGCCCTCAAGGTCACGTGGGACAATTCCGCCGCCGAGACCCGCTCCTCGGACGCGATCCTCGCCGAGTACCGTGAGACGGCCAAGACCTCCGGCCTCGTCGCCTCGCAGGCGGGCGATGCCGACGGCGCCATCAAGGGATCGGCCAAGGTGCTGGAGGCGGAGTTCTCCTTCCCCTATCTCGCGCATGCCGCGATGGAGCCCCTGAACGCCACGATCGAGCGCGCGGCGGACGGCAGCTACGACGTCTATGCCGGCTGCCAGATCCAGACCATCGAGCAGGCGGTGGTGGCGGCGACGCTGGGCGTCACGACCGACCGGGTCCGGCTGCACACCCAGTGGGCCGGCGGCTCGTTCGGCCGGCGGGCGACGCCGGGCGCCGACTACTTCGCCGAGGCCGCCGCGATCGTGAAAGCCTGGGACGGCAAGGCGCCGGTTCACCTCGTCTGGACCCGCGAGGACGACATGGCGGCCGGCTATTACCGCCCGCAGGTCTACCACACGGTCAAGGCGGGCCTGAACGAGAAGGGCCAGATCACCGGCTGGCGCCACACCATGGTCGGCAAGTCGATCATGATCGGCTCGCCCTTCGAGGCGATGCTCGTCAAGAACGGCATCGACTCGACCACCGTCGAGGGCGCCTCCGACACGCCCTACGCGCTCCCGGCCTACCGCTTCGAGGTGCACAACGCCCGCGAGGGCGTGCCGGTGCTGTGGTGGCGCTCGGTCGGCCACACCCACACCGCCCATGTGATGGAGGTGTTCATCGACGAGCTGGCCCATGCATCGGGGTCCGATCCGGTCGCCTACCGGCTGTCGCTGCTGACCCGCGCGCCACGCCTGTCGGGGGTGTTGCGGCTCGCCGCCGAGCAGGCCGGCTGGGGCGCAAAGCCCTCCGAGAAGGGTCGCGGCCTCGGCGTCGCCGTGCACGAATCCTTCGGCTCCTACGTCGCGATGGTGGCCGACGTCACGGCGGGCGAGTCCGGCGTGAAGGTCAACCGGATCGTGGCGGCGGTCGATGTCGGCATCGCCGTGAACCCGGACGTGGTGCGCGCCCAGGTCGAGGGCGCGGTGGGCTTCGCCCTCTCGGCGGTGCTGCGCAACCGCATCACCCTCAAGGACGGCGTGGTGCAGGAGACGAACTTCGACAGCTACCAGCCGACGCGCATCTCCGAGATGCCGCGGGTCGAGGTTCACATCGTGCCCTCCGAGGTCGCCCCCACCGGGATCGGCGAGCCCGGCGTGCCGGTGCTGGCGCCGGCCATCGCCAACGCGGTCTTCGCCGCGACGGGCCAGCGCTTGCGCTCACTGCCGCTCGACCTGTCGGCCCTTCGCGGGGCGTGAACCGCGGGGCCGGCGCGGGCCGGCCCCCTCTCCGCCGGCTATCGGCGGGGCGGCGGGGCCGCGGGCCCGGCACCGGACACATCTCGGAGAGGCACGCTTCCCAGAACACCGGCGTACTTTGCAAAACCGGCAATCCGTCGATTAAGTTAGGCCTATCGAGCCGCAACAAGGCGCAGGATGGGCGAAAAAACAGATCCGCCCGGGTGGCCGTCGGATCGCGACGCGACGACGCGGCGGATCCTTGAGTTTGATTGGGCCGAAGCGGCCCTTCGGGCGAGCGAAGAGAAGTACCGCACCCTGTTCCAGACCATGGGGCAGGGTTTCTGCGAGCTCGAACTCGTGCGCGACGGGCAGGGCCGGGCCGTCGATTTCCTCTACATCGAGCTGAATCCAGCCTTCGAACGGCTGGTCGGCCTGCCGGCAACGGACGCACGCGGGCGGACGGGACGCAACGTGGTGCCCGATCTCGACCCGTGGTGGATCGAGACCTACGAGCGCATCGCCGCCTCGGGCGTGCCGGCGCGGCTGGAGCACACGGACACGCCGATGGGGCGCTGGTTCGAGGTCTCCGTCTACCCACAGGCGAACGACCGGCTGCTGATCCTCTACGAGGACGTCACCGAGCGCAAAGTCGCCGAGACGGCCCTGCGCGATCGCGAGGAGCGGCAGGCCTTCCTCCTGGCGTTGAGCGATGCGGTGCGCACGCTGACCGATCCGGAAGTGATCCAGAGCGCGGCATGCCGGCTCGTGGGTGAGCGGCTGGATGTGGACCGGTGCTACTACGTCGCCATTGACGAAGCCGCCGGAATCGCCCGCATCGCATGGGACCACGCTCGCGGCGACGCATTCTCGATCGCCGGCGAGCACCGGGTCGCGGACTTCGCGTGGTCCGTCGATATTCTTCGCCGAGGCGAGTGCCACGTCGTGGCCGACACGCAGAGCTCAGCCCAGATCCCAGTCGCCGGCCGCGCCGCCCTCGCTGCCCTTAGCATCGCCGCCTGCATGGGCGCACCGCTCATCAAGAACGGCAGCCTCGTCGGCGCGCTCTGCGTCACTCACTCGACTCCGCGGCCGTGGGCGGAGGCCGACGTCGGCTTGCTGCGTGAGGTGGCCGAGCGGATCTGGTCCGCGGTCGAGCGCGGCCGGGCGGAAGCGGACATCCGGCGCAAGAACGCGGTGCTCGAAGGGATCAACCGCATCTTCCGTGAGGCGCTGACCGCCCCCACGGAGGAGGAACTCGGCCGCGTCTGCCTTGCGGTCGCCGAGGATGTGACGCAGAGCGCCTTCAGCTTCATGGGAGAGGTCGACCACGCAAACGACCGGTTCAACGAACTCTCCATCAGCGATCGCGGCTGGCAGCATTTCGCGATGGACGACCCCGCTTTTCCCAAGGGCGTCGGCCCGAAAGGGCTCAAGATCCACGGCCTCTACGGCCGCGTGTTGCGCGACGGCAAAAGCCTCATCGCCAACGATCCCGGCTCGCACCCGGACCGGATCGGGACACCGACCGGCCACCCGCGTTTGAGGGCCTTTCTCGGCGTCCCGCTGAAGCGGAACGGACAGACCATCGGAATGATCGGGCTCGGCAACCGCGCGGGCGGATACCGATCGGAGGATCTCGAAGCCGCCGAGGCCCTCGCCCCGGCCATTCTCCAGGCCCTGCTGAGCAAGCGGACCGCCGACACCCTGCGCGAGAGCGAGGGGCGCTTCCGGACCCTCGCCGAACTCGTACCGAGCCTGCTCTGGAACTGCGATCCCGAGGGCAAGGTCGTCGTCGTGAACCAGCAATGGGGCGACTATACCGGCCAGGCTCAGGAGAAGGTCCAGAACGGCGGTTGGCTGGCCACCATCCCCCCCGACGAGAGGGCGGCGACGAAACGCATCTTCACCGAAGCCTTCGCCACCGGCCGGCCGGTGGAGCGACAGCAGCGCATCCGCCGCCGCGACGGACCTTTTCGATGGTTCCTGATCCGCCACGCCCCGGCGCGGGACGCGGAAGGGCGGATCACGCGCTGGATCGGCGCCGCCACGGACATCCACGACCAGCATCTTGCCGCCGAGAACCTGCGGGCGGAGGAGGCACGGCAGGCCTTCCTGCTCGACCTCGCCGACCGGCTTCAGGACCAGACCGACCCGCAGGCCGCCCTTCACACCGTGGTCGAGGCACTGGGGCGCCATCTGGGCGTCGGACGGGTCGGCTACGCGCGCCTCTCTGCGGACGGTGAGCGGGTCGAGCGGCAGGTCGGCTATCACGCCCCGACCGAGGCCCGGCTCGGCCCCCTGCCCATCACGGCCTTCGGCCGGGTGGTTCTCGAGCGGCTCCGGAGTGGTGAGACGGTCATCGTGGACGATGCCGCGGCCGTTGCGGCGCCCGGCGTTTGGCGAAAGGGCGCCGTCGGCAGCTTCGTGGCGGTGCCGCTGGTCCGCGACGACCAAATCCGCACCGTCCTCTACCTGACCCATCCCGAGCCCCGCACCTGGACGCGCTCCGAGACGACCCTGATCGAGGAGGTGGCCGCGCGGACCTGGGAGGCGGCCGAGCGGGCGCAGGCCGAAACGGAGCTGCGCACGAGCGAAGCCCGGCAGCGCGCTCTGGTCGAAGGCATTCCCCAGCTCGTCTGGCGAGCGGGCGACGGCGGCGCGTGGAGCTGGGCGAGCCCGCAATGGTGCCGCTATACCGGCCAGAGCGAGGCCGAGAGCCACAGCTTCGGCTGGCTCGACGCGGTCCACCCCGAGGATCGCGACCGGGCTCAAGGTGCATGGAGCGGAGCCGCAGCGGCCGAGGTGCTGGCCGTCGATTACCGAATCCGTCACGCCCCCGAGGGCCGCTATCGCTGGTTCCAGTCGCGCGCCCTGCCGCTGCGCGAGGGAAATGACATCATCGAGTGGCTGGGCACCTCCACCGACATCGACGACCTGCGGCAGCTGCAGGAGCAGCAGGGCGTGATGGTGGCCGAGCTGCAGCACCGCACGCGCAACCTCATCACGGTGGTGCGCTCGCTGGCCGAGCAGACCATGGCCCGAAGCGACTCCATGACGACGTTCCGCGCGCGTTTCTACGACCGGCTTGCGGTGCTCTCGCGGGTACAGGGCCTGCTCTCCCGTTCCACCATCGAGCCGATCACCCTGCACGCGCTCATCGTCACGGAACTCGACGCCCTCGGCGCCTGGGAGGCGTCCGACCGCATCTATCTCGACGGCCCATCCGTGCGGCTGCGCAAGGCGACGGTGCAGACCTTCGCGCTGGCCCTGCACGAACTCGCCACCAACGCCCGCAAATACGGCGCGCTCGCCGGAGACACGGGGTGGCTGAGCGTGACGTGGCGCACCTACACCGAGGACGACCGGATGCGGCTTGCCCTGCATTGGAGCGAGACGGAGGTCGAGCGATTGCAGGACGAGGGCGCCGCGCAACGGCGTGGCTACGGGCGCGAGCTGATCGAGAAAGCGCTGCCCTACGCCCTCGACGCGCGCACACGCTACGAACTGAGTGAGACCGGTCTGCACTGCTCCATCGACCTGCCGCTCACGGAACGGCGCAAGGCGGCGCGGCGTGGGACCGAGTCCGGGTAGGGCGCATCGCGACGAAGTGGCTACCGGCTCGTCGAAAGAATGCGCGTCACAACAATGACCGAGAGACGCCGGCCCGATGCAATGCGATCGGATACGGCCCTAGAGCATCGTCCCGAACGGTGGCCGCCGGCTTTCGGAAAGAGATGATGCTCTAACGAGGTCCTGCTTTCCGTTCAGTCTTGAGCGCAGCAGAACAAAGCCCCCTCGGGGCGCGATGCTCTATGCCCGCGCCAGCGCCCCTTCGATCATCCGCGCGATGGCGAGCGCCCGTCCGTCGTCGCCGAAGCGGGCGATCACCTGCACGCCGAGCGGTAGGCCGTCGCCCGGCACCGGCACGGTCACGCAGGGCACGCCCATCAGCGTCCAGAGGCGGTTGAAGCGCGCATCCCCGGTCGAGCCGAGCCCCTTCGGGGCCCGGCCGACGCTGGACACCGTCAGGATCGCATCGACATCCGAAAACAGCTCCTTGAGTTGGCGGCGCGCCCGATGCGCCTCGCGGCGGGCAGCGTCGTAATCGGCAGCACTCAGATCCTGCGCCCGGTCGAGCTGGCCGCGCAGCACCGGCGGCAGGGCGTCCCGATGCTCGGCATATTCCCAGGCGAGCGCTTGGCGGGCCTCGAAATCCTGCACCGTCGGGTGCGCGGCCCAGGCGCGTGCGAAGGGTTCCGGCAGGACGAGGTCGTGCACCACCGCGCCGGCCCGTTCGGCGGCGCGGGCCGCGCGATCGAGCGCCGCGAGCGCGTCGGCGTCGGCGCTCTCCGCGAAATCCTGGAGGCAGAGGGCGAGGCGCGGGCGCTCGGGTGCGGGTGCCTCGATGCCCGGCCGGTCCGCGATCAGCGCGAGCGCGTGGGCAATGTCGGCGACGGAGGCGCCGAACAGGCCGACCGTGTCGAGCGCCCAGGAGAAGGTCTTGACGCCCACCGTCGGCAGCAGCCGGAACGAGGGCTTGATCGCCGCGATCCCGCAGAAGGCCGCCGGACGGATCACCGAGCCGCCGGTCTGGGTGCCGAGCGCCAGGGGCAGCATCCCGGCGGCGACCGCCGCGGCCGAGCCCGAGGAGGAGCCGCCGGGTGTATGGCCGGTATCGCGCGGGTTCACGGTGGCGGCGGGGTCGAGGCCGGCAAAGGCCGTGGTCGCGGTCTTGGCGAGCGGCACGGCGCCGAGTGCGCGCAGCCGCGAGACGATCGCCGCGTCGGCCCGCGGCCGCCAGCCGGCATAGATCTCCGAGCCGGACTCGGTCGCCATGTCGGCGGTGTCGATGATGTCCTTGATCCCCACCGCGATGCCGGCGAGCGGCCCGCTCTCACGCACCGTTGCCTCGGGGGCGGTGCGGAGCACGGCGCCGATGGCGGGGTCGCGTTCAGCGATCCGCTCGCGCGCCGTTCGGATCGCGTCCGCCGCCGAGAGGGCGCCGGCGGCGACACGGGCGCGGATGTCGAGAAGCGAAATCATGCCATCCGAGTCGGGGTCTGGGTCGAATCTGTCAACACCGCTCCACATGGGAGCGGATCCGATCGCGCATCGTTAGCGGCTCGTTTACGGGACGCTGCGCATCGTCGCGTCCATGTGGCGTAAAGCGTTAGCGTTCTCGGCCCTGGTGCTGTTCGGCGCGGGGCTCACGGGCTGTGCGATCAACCGGTTCGAGCGCCGGGAGGCATGGCGTGACCAAGCCGAACAGATGTGCATCGCGCGCAAGCTCGTGCAGCCGACGGCCTATGTCTCGCTGGCCAAGGAGATCGACGGCCCCGGCCCCTGCGGCATGCAGCAGCCGTTCAAGGTTACCCGGCTCGGCGGCGGCACGGTGGCGCTCAAGCAGCGGATGACTCTGGCCTGCCCGGCGCTCGCCGAGGCCGAGGCGTGGCTCGCCGACACGATCCAGCCCGCCGCCAACCTGTATTTCGGGGTGGCCGTCGCCGAGATCAATGCGGGCACCTATTCCTGCCGCGGCCGCAACAACCAAGCCGGCGCCAAGCTCTCGGAGCATTCCTTCGGCAACGCCCTCGACATCATGTCCTTCACCCTCGCCGACGGGCACGTCATCACCGTCAAGGGCGGCTGGCGCGGCACCGAGGCCGAGCAGGCGTTTCTGCGCGAAGTCTTCGTCGGAGCCTGCGCCCGATTCTCGACCGTCCTGGCGCCGGGTTCCAACGTGTTCCACTACGACCACATCCACGTCGATCTGGCGATGCACGATCCGCGCGGCCTGAAGCGCATCTGCAAGCCGCTGCTCAAGTTCGAGTCGCAGCTCAACCTCGCCGACGGCTCGCCCCGGCCCTTGGCCTCGCCGCGCCCGCCCGCGCGGCAGACCGCCCCGAGCCAGGCCCCGATCGACGTCGAGGAGGACGATCCCTACGGCGTCGCGCCGACCTCTTCGCGCACGACCGGCACGCGCGTCGCCCGCGCGCCGGCCGCCCCGGCGCCCACGGCCTATGCCGCAGCGCCCGCTCCGAGCCGGCCCCGCTCCCCGGTTCCGGCGCATGACGCGGCCTATGCGCCGCTGTCGCTGGCTGCGCCCCACGCCTCGGATCACGCCTCGGACGAGCCGATCTATTAATCCGTCCGGGGTGTGCCCGGCGCACCCCAGCCCGGACCAAAAGCGGCGCCCGCGCCCGGTCGAAGCTTGACTTGAGCCGAGCGCGGCGCATCGTCTTTCGCCCATCCGGTGCCCGCTGCGCCAAGCCCTTAAGGGCCTGCGTCGCGCCGCGGCACCCTCAACTGGCGGATCTGAGCGGCATGCGCCCGAACCTTCCCCTCGCCGTCCTGGCGCTCGGCCTCGTCACGGCCTCGTCCGTGCTGCCGGCGCTCGCCCGCTCCGGCCGCGAGGAGATCTCGCCGGCCGAGGAGCAGACCTTCCCCTACGATGCCGACATTCCCGGCTGCCAGGACGCCGACGTTCTGGAGAAGGTCTCGACCCAGTTCGCCGAAAAGGAGGCGAAGTTCTGGAACTCGTCGCTGACGATCCTCTCCTACGAGCGGATCGAGCGCACCGCGTGGCGCCCCTACGGCGTCGACTTCATCCCGCGCCGCTACTGCTCGGCGCTTGCCACCACCTCGGACGGGGTGCGTCGCAAGGTCGATTACTCGGTGCGCGAGAGCCTCGGCATCATCGGCTCGACCTGGGGCATCGATTTCTGCGTCCACGGCCTCGACCGCAACAACGCCTATGCCTACGCCACCGCCTGCCGGATGGCGCGGCCCTGATCCGAGACGGGACAGCGATCCCCGCGCGCGGATGCAAGCTTGACTTGCAGGCCGCGCCCGGCATCGTCCTGAGGCGTTCCGCCGCCTGCGAGTCCCGTTCATGCCTCTCCGCCGCCTCGCCGCCCTGGCCCTCGGGCTGACCCTGGCCTCCGGCGCGAGCGCGCAGGATTTCGGTGGGTTTCGCCGCGGGGCTGAGCCCGGCAGCTTCGACTTCTACGTGCTGTCGCTCTCGTGGTCGCCGACCTATTGCGAGGGCGAGGGTGCGCGCCGTGACCGCAAAGGGCAATGCGCGCCGGGCCGCGGACTCGGCTTCGTGGTGCACGGCCTGTGGCCGCAATTCGAGCGTGGCTATCCCTCGAACTGCTCGGCCGTGGAGCGGCCGTTGACCCGCAACGCGGTCGAGGCTGCGGGCGAGATCATGCCGAGCGAGGGGCTGGCCCGCCATGAGTGGCGCACCCACGGCACCTGCTCCGGCCTCGATCCACTCGCCTACTTCAAGGCGGTCAAGACAGCCCGCGAGGCGGTGACGATCCCCGAGGCCTTCACGAAGCCGGAGGCGAGCCTGCGGGCCGCCCCGATCGAGATCGCCCGGCAATTCGTGACGGCCAACAAGGGCCTGCGCCCGGACATGATGTCGGTGACCTGCCGCCGCGGGCAGTTGCAGGAGGTGCGGATCTGCTTCTCGAAGGATCTGCGCGGTTTCACCCCCTGCCCCGAAGTGGCGCGCCAGAACTGCCGGGCGGGCGAGGTGTCGGTCGACGCGGCGCGGTGACGCGCGCACGGCTTTCCTGGTAAGCGCCAAGCCTCACGCAGTGGGGACCATGCCCTGAACTACCGTCACGCCTTCCACGCCGGCAATTTCGCGGATGTGCTCAAGCACCTCGTGCTGACCCGCGTGCTCGTCCATCTCGGCGCCAAGGACAAACCGTTCCGCGCCATCGATACCCATGCGGGCCTCGGCGTATACGATCTCACGGCGGAGGAAGCCGGGCGCACGGGCGAGTGGCACGATGGCTTCGGCCGGCTCGACGTGCCGTTCGCCCCCGAAGTCGAGGCGCTGCTCGCGCCCTACCGCGAGGCGGTGGCCGCCGTGCGGGCGCGCTTCGGGGCCACCACCTATCCCGGCTCGCCTGCGATCATCCGCGAAGCCCTGCGGGCCGGCGACAAGGGTGTGTTCGTCGAGCTGCACCCGGCCGACGCGCAGACGCTGGCGCAGCGCTACGCCAGCGATTCCCGCACCAAGGTGATGCATCTCGACGGCTGGACCGCGCTCAACGCCCTGATCCCGCCGCCGGAGCGCCGAGGCCTCGTACTGATCGACCCGCCCTACGAGGAGCGCGGTGAGATCGACCGTTTGGGCGCTCACTTGCTGAAGGCCGCGCGGAAGTGGCCGACCGGGATATACATCGGCTGGTATCCGATCAAGGACGTGTCCGGCGTCGATCGCATGGCGGCGGCGCTCGATGCGGGGCTGGAACGGCCTGCATTGCGCCTCGACCTGATGATCGAGCGGCCCGACGATCCGACGCGCCTCACCGGCACCGGCCTCGTAGTCATTAATCCGCCCTGGACCCTGACGGCGGAAGCGGAACGGTTCATGCCGGCCCTGGCCGAGCGGCTGGCCCGCAGCGGCTATGGCGCCTTCCGCTGTGAGCGGCTTGGGCCGGAGGGGTAGAACATCCGCCCTGCCCTCAGTGCAGCGTCCCCTCCCCTGGCTCGGGCTCGGCGCCCGGTTCGGGGATCGCCTCGGCGAAGGGGAATTCCAGAACGACCTCCCCGGCCTCGTCGGTGACGACGAGAATCGCTGTGATCAGCCGCGGGTCGCCTCCCTCATCCTCCAGGCTGGCGCGGATCGTCGCCCGCGCCACACGCCAGGCCTGATCGGGATCACGCAGCTCGACGCCCTCGTCGTCGGTAAGGGCGGCGGCGCCGATGCGGGTGTGGAAGAAGTAGCGAGGCACCGGGGAAGACAGCCTTACTTGACCGAGCCCTGCTGCGGGCTCTGACCGCCAGACTTGTCCTTTTTGTTAGCCTCGTGGTGGCCGACGGCGCAACCGGCAGCGGCACCGGCCTTACCGTGACCGGCCATGCTGCCCGCCACGCCGCCGACGACGGCGCCCTTGAGGCAGCCCTTGGCCTCGACCGGGCCGGCCAGGACGGCAACACCGAGTGCGAGAGCAGCAGCGGTCAGAATCGGATGCTTCATCACGTGAGCCTCGGGTTGGCGCGTCGTCCCAGCGCGATCGCTATGGGCCGATGCGAACGGGGTGAGACGCCAACCGGCCGCGACCGCATCCGTTCCGCTTGCCGCTCAGGCCGCGATCCGGCCCTCGAGCGGGAACACCTTGGCCGGGTTCATCAGCCAAGCCGGATCGAACACGTTGCGCACGCGCATCTGCTGTTCGAGATCCTCCTGCGTGTACTGGAAGCGCATCAGTTCGCGCTTCTCGATGCCGACGCCGTGCTCGCCGGTGAGGCAGCCGCCGACCTCGACGCAGAGCTTGAGGATCGCGTCACCCGCGGCCTCCGCCTTCTGCAACTCGCCGGGCTTGTTGATATCGAACAGGATCAGCGGGTGCAGGTTGCCATCGCCGGCATGGAACACGTTGGCGACGCGAAGGCCCTGCTCGGCGCAGATCGCCTCGATCCGCTCCAGCACGTGGCCGAGCTGGCCCGTCGGGATCGTGCCGTCCATGCAGATGTAGTCGGAGATGCGCCCCGTGGCGCCGAAAGCGGATTTGCGGCCCTTCCAGATCGCGGCGGACTCGGCCTCCGATTTCGAGACGCGGATGCTGGTCGGGTTGAACTCTGCGGCGATCGCCTCGATGCGCGCCAGCATGTCCGAGCATTCCTCGTCCGAGCCCTCGACCTCGATGATGAGCATTGCGGCGGCGTCGCGCGGGTAGCCGGCCTTGGCGAAGTCGTCGGTGATGAGGATCGCCTCGCGGTCCATGTACTCGATCGCGACGGGGATGATGCCCGCCGCGATGATCGCCGCGGTGCAGGCGCCGGCATCCTCGACCGAGGAGAAGCCGACCAGCGCCGGGCGCGCGCCTTCCGCGGCCCGCAGGATGCGCACAGTCGCCTCGGTGACGATGCCGAGTTGGCCCTCCGAGCCGCAGATCAGGCCAAGCAGGTCATAGCCGCCGGAATCGAGGTGCTCGCCGCCGAGTTCGACCACGGTGCCGTCGTTGGTCACGAGCGTCACGCCCATGAGGTTGTTCGTGGTCACGCCGTATTTCAGGCAGTGCGCACCGCCGGAATTCATGGCGATGTTGCCGGCGATGGTGCAGGCGAGCTGGCTCGAGGGATCGGGGGCGTAGAAGAAGCCCTCGTGCGCCACGGCTCCCGAGATCGCGAGGTTGGTGATACCGGCCTCGACCCGCGCGGTGCGGTTGGAAAAATCGAGATCGAGGATGCGCGTCATCTTGCCCACCCCGATGATGATCGCATCCTCCTGAGCGATGGCACCACCGGCCAGCGACGTGCCGGCGCCGCGCGGCACCACCCGGACGCCGTTGGCGTGGCAGAATGCCATCACGGCCGAGACCTCCCGCGTCGTCGAGGGCAGCACCACGGCGAGCGGCATCTTGCGGTAGGCGGTGAGCCCGTCGGTCTCGAAGGCGCGGCGCTCGTCCTCCGTCGTCACCAGAGCCTCCGGCGCCACCAGCGCGGAAAGCCCCTCGATGATCGCCTCGCGACGGGCGACAACATCCGCGTCCGGCGCGGGGAAGGCGATCGACATGGCCGGCATCTCCTCCAGAGATTTGTTTAGTCGTCTTCGTTCCGGCGATCCACAGGGGCGTGCGGGCCTTCAGCCCTGCTTCAGCCGCCGCAGTTCAGGTTCGCCCGGACGATGTCGGACCCACATTCTAGCGGAAAGTCTCCCGAGACGCACGGCGGTTCCGGCCGACCCATGCAGCCACCGAAAGGATCGGAAGCGTCTTCGTGAAGCGGCCTCGGCTGGACGCGTGCCCGGCATAGTCTATATCTGTTCTAAGGCTAAAAGCTCTGCCATAAGCAGGCCGGCTTCGGCCGTTCCTAGGAGGAAAACAACGATGCGTCATCTCATCCTCGGCGCCGCCCTCGCGCTGCTGTTGCCTGTCGCCGCCCATGCCGAGGGCGATGCCGCCGCCGGCGAAAAGGCGTTCGCGCCGTGCAAGGCCTGCCACAATTTCGAGAAGAACGGCGTCGGCCCGACCCTGAAGGGTGTGGTCGGCATGAAGGCCGGTGAGGGTGCCGACGGCTACGCCTTCTCCGATGCGCTGAAGAAGTCCGGCATCACCTGGGACGAGGCCAACCTCAAGGAGTGGCTCGCCGACCCGAAGAAGAAGGTGCCCGGCACCAAGATGGTCTTCCCCGGCGTCAAGGATCCGAAGAAGGTCGACGACATCATCGCCTACCTCAAGACGAAGTCCTGAGGCCCTCGCGCCTCCGGGATCCGATCGGACCAAAAAGGAAAGCCGCCCCTCGGGGCGGCTTTTCTCATTTCGGAGCTGCGATCGAACCCAAGGGCGCGTCAGCGAGACGCGTTCGCGGCCGGCAATTCGGTGCTGCCGGCACGGGCATGAAGCTCGTCGCGCATCAGGGCGAGGTTGTCGAGGAGTGCGCGCCGCTCGTCGAGGGTCATCCCGGTCATGCCGCCCACCGTGTGCGGCAGGCAGTCCATCTTGCCCTTAAGCCCGCGCCCCTTCTCGGTGAGGAAGATGCTGACCTGGCGCTCGTCCGGCCGGTCGCGGGCGCGGCGGACATGGCCCGAGGCCTCCAGGCGCTTGAGAAGCGGCGTGAGCGTGCCGGAATCGAGGAAAAGACGGCTGCCGATCTCCTTGACCGAGAGCCCCTCCTCCTCCCACAGCACCAGCAGCACGAGATATTGCGGGTAGGTCAGCTCGTGATGGGCCAAGAGGCTGCGATAGGCGCGACCGAAGGCATGTGCCGCCGCGTAGACCGCAAAGCAGAGTTGGCTGTCCAGGGATTGCGGGTCATCGCGGCCCGTTTGACTCATGACACTCTTCCTCGGCGCGCTCACGGCGCACTGGCGTTTCGGACCCGCAACCGGGTTCGGCACCGACGGATATGGGGACGGCGAGCCGCCTCCGCGAATCAAGTGGCTGTCCGCGA
Organism: Methylobacterium sp. J-043; assembly: GCF_022829505.1. Lineage (NCBI taxonomy): Bacteria > Pseudomonadati > Pseudomonadota > Alphaproteobacteria > Hyphomicrobiales > Methylobacteriaceae > Methylobacterium > Methylobacterium sp. J-043. Next base: position 137,850 of record NZ_JAKSYB010000032.1, read on the forward strand.
CCCGCTGCGGCCATCGGATGAGATCGCTGCGTGAAAAAGCAGCAGCCCTGTGGGCTTCTACCCTCTCGCGCGTCATGCGTCCCGGCCAACGGCAACCGCGTGGTGGAATCCCTGCGACAGACCTAAGACGCGGACCCTAAAGAAAAATCATCGTGGGTACAATCGAACCACGCGCATGGCTTTCGCGGCCATCCGCATGAACGCCGCGCTCCCGAAAGCCGCGGCGGCGAAAATAATCCCCTCGTCTCTCGAAGAAAGGATCGCAGACGCGTCCCAGAGAAAGCGGGATCGGCTGAACGGGCGGCTGGGGCGGCGCTCGCAGCAGCGCGGCCTTGAGCCGCTCAACTCTTGCCCTTCCCCGACTCCTCCCCCGTCGGCTCGGCCGGGCTGTCGATGGTGCAGGACACCGCCTGCACCGCCGCGTCGGCCACGGCGCGCTCGCTCGGCAGCGCGGCGATCACACGCACCACCGCGAAGCCGCGCCGGGCGGGGGCGACGATGCGCACGTCGCGCGTCACCTCGCCGGCCACGTCGTTGGCCAGTGCCTCGTCGTACTGGGCGCGGGTCATCACCACGAGGTCGAGCCCACCGCGCACCGCCGCCTGATCGGTCACGGCGTAGAAGGCGCCCCGGCGGCCGTGCATCGAGACCGACAGCATCAGCGAGCCGGCCTGGGCTGAGACCCGCATCGGCCCGTCGTCGAGGTCGTAGGAGCACACGCCGACCGAGACCGCCGGATCGGGATTGGGCAGCCATTCGCCGTTCGCTGCGGGCACGCCCGCAAGGCCGTGGATGCGCAAGGGGTGGTCGAGGGTCTCGCTCGCCCGGGCGCGGGTGAAGGCGTCGCCCTCCGAGAAGCGCGGGATCGCCAGCACCGTGGCGATGTGGACGATGCCGGCGATGACGAGGCCGCAGGCGGTAGCGAGCCAGAAGGCGCCGCGGCTCATGAACCGCACCCCATGCGCTCGATCGCCGGCAGGGTGTCCCGGTCGAGCGAACCGACACTCGCGGCGACCGGCGTGTCGTAAAGGCGCAGCGCCAGCCGCACAGGCCCCCTCGGCCGCGGCATCGGCAGCCAGTTGCCGGGTTGGACCTCGGGGCTCAGCAGGATCGCGAAGCGGCCGTCGGTCTCACGCAGGATCTCGGTCGAGGTAAAACCCGTCCGTACTGGCTCCTGTCCCGGCGCCGGAGCGCCACGACCGGAAACGGTCAGGGTCCAGGCGCGGGCCGGGGGCGTCACACCCGCGAGGCGATAGCTGCAGGCGGCGTCCAGTGTCCGCCCCGCATCGTCGCTGGCGGCGGTCAGCAGCATGCCCTCCCCGACCGCGAGAGGGATGTCGCCGCGCCGGGCGTTGACGGCGCGGGCATAGGGGTCGGAATCGAGCGAGCCCGCCCGCGGCCACGCCGTCCAACTCCCGATCGCCGTCCCGCCGAAGGGATAGCCGCCGCTGGTGGCGTAGTCGGCACTGGCGAGGCCCAGAAGCCCGCCGAGGGTGAGCGCGTAGACGAACAGCCCGACGCGCGAACTGCGCGAGGCGGCACCCCGCGCGAGGCGGCCCAGGCGCTTGGGGAGCCGCGTTGGCAGGCGCTTGGAGGAATCCTGGCGCGCCTCCTCACGCAGGGATGTTCCGGCCGCCGGGCCGACTCCACTCGACAGGGCCATGGGGTCGGCCTCAGGGCGTCCCGAAGCCGCCGGAGGCGCGGGCGCCCTCGGCGACATCGACGGGCACGAGGCCGGGCGCCCGCATCCGGTCGGGGGCGACGGCGCCGGAGCGCGCCGGATCGGTTTTGCCGATTTCGCCCTTGCCGACTTCGCTTTTGGCGGCGGAGCGGCTGGTCTCGACGTTGCGGAACAGTCCGTTGAGGCCCGACAGCACCTCGAAGGAGCGGCGCGAGAGCCGGCCGCCGGTGCTGGCGGCGGCCGCCGCGCCGTCGGCCTGCGCCTGGGCGGCCTGCGGCGCGCTCCTGCGATCGTTCAGGCCGGGCATCGGCTTCAATTCGATGCCCTGATGGGCAGGGGCCATGATCTCGTGCCAGGTCATCGCGGGGAGCGAACCGCCGGTCATCTTGTTGGTCGGGCTGTGGTCGTCGTTACCGTACCAGACGGCGCCGACATAGTTGCCGGTGTAGCCGACGAACCACGCGTCGCGGTAGCCGTTGGTGGTGCCGGTCTTGCCCGCGACCTTCACGCCCTCGATCTGGGCCTTTCGCGCGGTCCCCTCCTCGACGACCTTGTTGAGCATGTAGTTCATGTCCGCCGTCACCTGCGACGAGAGCACCTGCACCGGCTTCTCGTCGGCGTGGCGGTAGATCACCTCGCCGCTGGAATTGCGCACCTCGCTGGCGACGTAGGGCTTGGCGACCTTGCCGCCGTTGGCGAAGACCGCAAAGCCTGCCGCCTGATCCATCACCGTGACCTCGGTGGCGCCGATCGGCAGCGATGGCGTGTCGGTGAGCGGCGTCGTCACGCCCATCGCTTTCGCAAGCTGAATGATCTTCTCGCGGCCGGCCTTCGCCGCCTTCCAGTCGTGGGTGATGCCGAGCCCCTTGCCGATGGCCGTGGTGACCTTGATCGGGATCGTGTTGACCGATTTGGCCACCGCGAGCCACATCGGCTGACGCCCGGAATAGGAGCGGCCGTAGTTTTGCGGGCACCAGTTGCCGACGCAGACCGGCGAATCCACCACCGCCGTGTCCGGCTTGAACAGGCCCGAGGCCAGCGCCGCGGCGTAGACGTAGGGCTTGAACGAGGAGCCCGGCTGGCGCAGCGCATCGGTGGCGCGGTTGAACTGGCTCTCGCCGTAATCGGCGCCGCCGACCATGGCACGCAAGGCGCCGTCGGGATCGAGGATCACCACGCCCGCCTCGTCCACGTCGTACTGGTCGCCCAGCCGCCGCAGCATGTTCTCGACCGCCTGATCGGCGGAGCGTTGGATCGAGAGGTCGAGCGGTGTCTTCACCGTGAGCACGCGGTCGTTGCGGAGCTTGCCCGCATCGGCCATCCGCTTCACCTCGTTGAAGGCCCAATCGAGATAGTAATCGGCGGTGATGTCCTTGGTGCGGGTCACCGGGGTCGCAGGGTTGCGCAACGCCGTCTGGATCTGCCCCTCGGTGACGAAGCCCGCCTCCACCATGTTGTGCAGCACGTCCACCGCCCGGCCGCGTGCGGCGGGCAGGTTGACGTTGGGCGAGTATTTGGTCGGCGCCTTGAACAGGCCGGCGAGCATCGCGGCTTCTGCCAGGGTGATGTCCTGCAGGCGCTTGCCGAAATAGTAATCCGCCGCCGCCACCGCGCCGAAGGTGCCGCCGCCCATATAGGCGCGGTCGAGATAGAGCTTTAGGATCTGGTTCTTGGTCAGGTGCGCTTCGAGCCAGAAGGCGAGGAACGCCTCGTTGACCTTGCGCTCCAGCGAGCGCTCGTTGGTCAGGAACAGGTTCTTGGCGAGTTGCTGCGTCAGGGTCGAACCGCCCTGCACGTTGCCCTTGCCCGACGAGTTCGAGACGAGCGCGCGGGCGGTGCCGATCGGATCGATGCCCCAGTGCTCGTAGAAGCGCCGATCCTCGGTCGAGAGCAGCGCCTTGATCATCAGTTCGGGAAAGTCGTCGAACTTCAAGGAGTCGTCGTGCTTGATGCCGCGGCGCCCGACCTCGGTGCCGTAGCGGTCGAGGAAGGTGACGGCGAGATCCTGGGCCTTCAGCCAGTTATCGCTGGTGAGGTTGAAGGCAGGCTGGGCCAGGAACAGCAGCAGCATGGCGCCCGCCGTCCCGATGGTGACCCCCTCGCTGGTGAGGTCGAGGGCGTAGCGCTTCCAGCCGCGGACCGAGAAGACCTGCATCCGCGCCTGGAAGCGCTCGTAGGCTTCCGTCGTGGAATGGCCGCCCTCGTACAGGCTCGCATTGACCCAGGCATCGAAGGCCAGGGCCGCGCGGCTGATCCGCGTCGTCAGCGATTTGAGGCTGGGCAGGCGCAAGGCGGCTTCCGGTTTCTTTCGACGTTGTCCGGGTCGGCGTAGAGCGAGGGCCTCGGCAACGGTATCCGATACGTTCTGTATCAGGACACGCGCCGGCCCGCGAGCTTTCGCTTCCGTTAAGGAACGCGAACGGCGGGCCACCGCCCCCCCGGCGGGCCGCTGACCGCGCGTTAACCTTAAAAGCTCTCTGGCAGCCGAATCCGGCGGGCGGATGGCGGATCCTCCGGTCCTGCTTGCTCCCGGCGGCGGCATGCGGCAGGAGGGGCGTCTTGTCCCGAAACGATACGATCGAAAGCGAGCGAGGCGCCTGATATGGCCGAGCGCAGCGAAGGGCCGTTCTGGCGCGTGAAGACGCTCGAGGCGATGAGCCCGACGGAGTGGGAGAGCCTGTGCGACGGGTGCGGCCGCTGCTGCCTGCTCAAGCTCGAGGATGACGACACCGGCGAGATCCACCACACCGATGTCGGCTGCACGCTGCTCGACACCCATACCTGCCGCTGCCGCGACTACCGCCACCGCGCCAAGCGCGTGCCGGATTGCGTGCAGCTGACGCCGGAAGCGGTGCGCACGATCCCCTGGCTGCCGCCGACCTGCGCCTACCGCCTCGTGCGGGAGGGCCGCGACCTGCCCGCGTGGCACCCGTTGAAGACCGGCCGCCGGGCCAGCGTCCACGATGCCGGCATCTCGGTGCGCGGGCGCGTCGCCGGCAACGAGGAGGAGTTTGCCGAGGACGAGCTGGTCGAGCGCATCGTCGCGTGGCCGGACGAAGCCGCCTGAACGGGAGATTCAGGCTGCACGCGGCAAAAGCGGCCGTAGGGGCAGAGCCGCCACCGCGAGATTGAAATCGAGAGCCGTCTCGATGCCCTCCCGCCAGAGCGAGAGCGGCGTTGCCCGCGCGAGAGGGATCGCCCCTTCGCTCTCGCCGTCATGGAGGCGCATCTCGGCACCGAGGCCCGTGACGAGCCGGCGCATCGCAACGTTGTGGGACAGGCAGCGCAGGCGCAGCTCGGCGATGCCGCGATTGCGGCCGGCCTCGGCGAGACGCCGCAGCATCATCGAACCGAGGCCCGCCCGCCGGAAGCCCCGCTCGACCGTGAGGGCGACCTCCGCAGACCGGCCTCCGGCCTGCCCGGCCCCGAACGGGCGCAGCTCGCCCACCGCCCGCAATTCACCGCCCACGAAGCCGCCGATGACCAGACCGGACATGACGGTAGCCCGCTCGGCGTAGGACGCGGCCATTCGGTCGTTGACCGCAGCCATGAAGCGGCTCGCGCGGGTCTCGGGATCGAGGCGCAGGAAGAAGGCCCGCACCGCCGGCCGGTCACTCGGCCAGAGACGGCGAAAAATGGGTTCGTCGCGGCCTGCGCCGACCACGCGGCACAAGGAAGGATCGGGCAACGCTATCGAGAGGGGCATCGGGTACGCGAAAAACTCTTGCGGTGCGCCGGATCGGCGGTTCACCCGCGCTGCCTCCCTCTCACGGCGCGGACCGGACGAATCTGGTACGGAACGCGTCATGCTGCAATGCAGCAAAATACCGGATCACCGCCCGCCTCCGCATGGCTGGTCTGCTCGATCGCCACGATCCGCATGGGGGCAGAGGCGTATCGAGGCACGGCCCGGCGGACGCGGCTTCCACTCGTGGGATGCGAGGGAGGCAGCCAAGCCCTTGGCTCTCCACGCGCCGAAGCCGGATCCACACCGGATGCGCCGGAGGGCCTTCAAGCAAAAGCCGAGATTTGGAGCATCGTGTTATCAGTTACTTAAATCCCTAGAGCTAGACTGCCTCCATGCGGCGGCACCGAAATTACATCAGCAACGAAGAGGGATCGACAGCGGTCGAGTTCGCCCTCGTCGGAACAGCCTTCATCCTGACACTTCTCTTCGTCTTGGGATCAGCGCTGGTCTTCTACATGAATCAAGCGCTCGACAACGCAACCGCACGGGCGTCGCGTAAGATCCTGATCGGCGATCTTCAGACGCAATCCAAGGCCGCGACCCTGGCGGGCTTCAAGGATAGCGTTTGCGGATACCTGTCTGCCGCGTTCTCCTGCGACAATGTCATCGTTAATCTCTACGTCGTGCCGAAAGCGGCTCAGCCAAGCGGATACTACGCTTTCGTGAACAAGGACCAGACTGGTGTGATCGTGCCCAATCTCGCCGCCGGGACGGGACAATTCGGCCTGGGAAGTCGAGGCGATTATCAGTATCTGCAGGTCATCTATCCGATCACCTTTCTACCTCCGCAGATCTCATCCTGGCTGAGCGGCGGCGCCACCTTCAACGGCAAGCCCGCCTACCTCGCGATCTCGTCCGCAGCCTTTCGCAACGAGCAGTATTGATGGCGGCCGCTCCTCCCCGCATGCCCGCACCTGCGACCTCGCCGGACTCCGTTACGGGCCGCCACGGCGGCGATCCGGGTGCAACCCGCCTCATGGCAGCCTTCCACGGTCTCGGCGCGCGGGTCCGGCGCTTCCGCGCGGCGGACGAGGCCATGGCCGCGATCGAATTCGCGCTGATCCTGCCAACTCTGCTGCTGATCCTGTTCGCCGGGGCGCAGGTGGTCGCCTTCGTCAACGCGACGCGCAAGGTCGAACTCGTTGCGCACTCGATCAGCCAGATGATCTCGCAGGCAACACCGCCGAAGAACACGAATATCGCCCAGGTCAACGCCGCCGACCTGCACTTCAGCTACGACGCGACGCTCGTCCTGTTTCCCTACGTGATGAAGGACGCCAAGCGACGCGACCTCGCATGGTGGCAGACCATCTCGATCAACTACGCCGCCATTCAGTTCGCGGCGAAAAACGCAGCGTGCGCGAGCAAAACCGACACCAGCGGCGACCTGAGCGGCTGCTACGAGGCCAGGGTGGTTTGGACGAGCACCGGCACCGCCCAGCCGGGCGGTGACAACTACCGACCGTGCGGCACGGCGCAACTGCCGGCCGACGACGACGCATCGCCGAACCGGACGACCCTGCCGCGATCCTCCTTCGGGCCCGGATCCCTGGTGGCGATCGATGTGGTGTTCGACTTCGAACCGACCTTCGGCTCGGGAATCGTTCCCGCCATTCGGATCGCTCGGTCGGCCTACGTGCAGCCGCGCTACGCTTCCCTGGTGACCTACGACACGACCAATAACGACGGGATCGCAACCAGATGTACCGGCTAATGACCCGCGCGGGCCGGCTCAAGGGCCGGGCGATGGCCCTGGCTTCGGACCGCGGCGGCAGCATCAACGTCATGTTCGCCCTTGCGGTGCTTCCGACGATCGGCCTCATCGGCCTCGGCGTCGATTACGGTATGGCGATCAGCAGCAAGTCGCGGCTCGACAACGCGGCGGACGCCGCCGCGCTGGCGGGCGTGGTGACGGCCAAGGAATACATCGCCGCCAACGCGAAGCAGAGCGATGTGACGACGGCCGGCCTCACCGCGGGGCGGAACCAAGCCACGAAAGCCTTCAACATCAACACCGGCAAGGTCCCTTTCGCGACGGTCTCGCTGACATCGCTCGACGTGACGCGGGTCGGGCAGACACTCACCGCGAAGGTGGCTTACACGGCCACGGTTCAAAACACCTTCGGAAAGCTCTTCGGGCTCTCGACGTCGCTGGTGACCAACACGGTGTCCGCTTCGGCCGACCTGGCGGGCTATTCCGACTTCTACCTCATGGTCGACGTGTCGGGCTCCATGGGCCTGCCGACGACCGATAGCGATGCGGCGAAGCTTGCCAGTCAGAGCGTCGAAGCGGAAGGCAATTGCCAGTTCGCTTGCCACTTCCCCAACATGAAGGGCTGGAACCTGGCAGCGGGAAAGATCCAGCTGCGGTCCGACGCAGTGAACAATGCCGTCTGCGCACTTCTCAGCCGCGCCTCGACGCCGATCGTACCGAACCAGTATCGGATCGGTCTTTATCCGTTCGTCAACCGGCTCGCGACTCTCGCTCAACTGAGCGATACCACCACTTCTCTCGCTTCGCTGAGAACGGCGGCCGAGTGCGACAAGACCTGGCCGCTGGCCTTCACCAAACTGCTCGATACTGGATCGACGCAGCTTTACACCAACAACGATCCGACCACCGGCACCGGCAGCGGAGGCACGCATTTCGAGACGGCCTTGCCGCAGATGAAATCGACGATTCAGAAGTTTGGCAACGGATCCAGCACTGACAATCCGAAGCCGTTCGTATTCCTGATCACGGACGGCATGCAGAACAGCCAGACTTATTCATCTTGGAAAGACAAGAAGACATATCCCGGCAGCCCATCGAAGTTCACGGGCTACCGCTACGCCGAATGGGACGGATCGCAGCCCGCCCAGATCGACGCATCCAAATGCACGGATCTGAAGAAAGCGGGCGCGACGATTTCGATCCTGTACATCCCGTACAATCCCGTCAAGAATTATACAAACCATAGCTACATCGTCTGGGAGAACAGTCGGGTCAACGGCTTCAGCCCGACGCTTTCGGATCCTCTCCGGGAATGCGCCTCGCCGGGATTGTTTTTCACCGCCAACAGCGCGAGCGACATCACCGCCGCCCTCGGAGCGATGTTCGACCAAGCGCTAAAGGTCGCCCGCATCACCGAGTGAAGCGGCGTACGCCCGCATGTCGATGCGGGGCGGATGTTCGCCGGGAAGGACCGCGACGGCTTGATCGCTCTGCCGCGGCGCGGCAGAGCGATGGCGCGCCAACCGTCTCGTCTCCTCCGCGGGTTCACGCGCCGAAGGAGATGTCCCTCACGCGAACGACCGGCCGGGATGCCCGATAGTCACGCCCCCTCAGACCATGCCCGCGCCGGCGCGGTCCCGCCTGGAGCGGTCCGCGAGCGCTACGACGCCCTCGTGGCCTCGGGCGCGATCGAGCGCGATCCGTCGCAGATCCGCCTCGTCCAGGCTCTCGACCGGCTGGCACAGAACCTGGAGAGGCGACGGCGGGCGAAGAAGGGCAGCGCACTGGGCTGGCTGTTCGGCCGCAAGGACGACGATGCCGGGCCGCCCAAGGGGCTCTACATCTGGGGCTCGGTCGGCCGCGGCAAGACCATGCTGATGGACCTGTTCCACGAGGCCGCGCCGGGCCCGAAGCGCCGGGTTCACTTCCACGGCTTCCTCTCCGACGCGCACGAGCGCATCCACGCCCACCGTCAGGCCCTGAAACGGGGCGAGGTGAAGGGCGACGACCCGATCCCGCCGGTGGCCGAGGCGCTGGCGGCGGAGGCGACGCTGCTTTGCTTCGACGAGTTCACGGTGACCGACATCGCCGACGCGATGATCCTGGGCCGCCTGTTCGGGGCCCTGTTCAAGCGCGGCGTCACGGTGGTGGCGACCTCGAACGTCGAGCCCGAACGGCTCTACGAGGGGGGCCTCAACCGCGCGCTGTTCCTGCCGTTCGTGGCGGAGTTGCAGCAGCGGGTCGAGGTGCTGCGCCTCGATTCCCGCACCGACTTCCGCTTGGAGAAACTTGGCGGCAGTTCGGTCTACCATGTGCCGGCCGATGCGACGGCCGATGCTGCGCTCGACGCCGCCTTCAAGGCGCTCTCGGGGCGTGCCAAGGGCCAGCCGAGCACGGTGAAGGTGAAGGGCCGCGCGGTGCCGGTTCCGGAAGAGGCCGGCGGCGTCGCCCGATTCGGCTTCGACGACCTGTGCCGGATGCCGCTCGGCGCCTCCGACTACATGGCGCTCGCCGACAGCTTCCACACCCTGATCGTCTCACGGATTCCGGTAATGGGCGAGGCGGAGCGCAACGAGGCCAAGCGTTTCATCACCCTGATCGACACCCTCTACGACGCACATGTGAAGCTCGTCGCCTCGGCCGCGGCGGAACCGACCGAACTCTACACCGCGGGACAGGGCCGCGAGGCCTTCGAGTTCGAGCGCACCGCCTCCCGCCTCATCGAGATGCGCTCGGAGGAGTATCTCGGCACGCCGCATGGGCGGGCGCCTTCGGAGTCGAGCGCGGGCCTGGCCGAGACCTAATCCCCTACCCTGCCGCCGGCCCGGTGCCGGGCTTCACCCGAGGCAGCGGCCGGCTGAGATAGGGCGAGCCGGGCACGAGAAAGCGCCAGGGCGCCTCGACGCCGCGGCTGATGCCGATGCGGGTCGTCGCCGCGACCGTCACCGGCCCCTGTGGCGGCTCAAAGGCGAAGGGCGCGTGATCGAGTGGCAGGCCATCATGCGAGAGGTCGATGCCGAGCGCCTGGGCGAGCCGGCCCGGCCCGGCGCAGAGGAGGCGCGGCGCATCGAGCCCGCGGCGGGCGCGCATCGTCTCCAGACCGGCAGTCGGTTCGAGCGCGCGCAGCAGCACGGCGCTGCCGGTCTCGCAGACGAGGTTGAGGCACCAGTGCAGGCCGTAGGAGCGGTAGACGTAGGCGCGGCCCGGCGGCCCGAACATGCTGGCGTTGCGCCGCGTCGGCCCACTGAAGCTGTGCGAGGCCGGATCGGTCCGATCATAGGCCTCGGTCTCGACGACGAGACCGCCGACGCCGTCCACGAACAGGCGATAGCCGATCAGCGCGGCGGCGACGGTCGCGGCGGGGCGGTCGAAGAAGGCCGGGTTCATTGCGCCCGCGCCCGCCCGATCAGGACGCCTTCTGCAACTCGGCCCGAACCCGGGCGACGCCCGGCGGCTTGAGCTCCAGCGCCAGCCGCACCGCATCTTCGAGATAGGCTTGAGGGGTGATCCCGGCACGACCTGCCGCCCGCGACAGAGCGTTGGCCAGATCCGCGCTCAGCGCCACCTGAACCGTCTTGGCTTGCACAGGCGGGGCCGGTGCCGGCACCGTCTCGGCCGGCGGAAGTGTGGCTTCACCCGAAGCCTCCTCCCCCGAGGCCTTCCCACCCGAAGTCTTCCCACCCGAAATCTTGCCGCTCAGGGTTTCGCGCCGGCCGAGGGTGGCGAGATGATCGGCGCGCTCGTTGCCGGCCTCGCCGGCATGGCCGCGCACCCAGGTCCAGCGCACGTCGCGGGCCGCGGCCAGCGCATCGAGGCGCTGCATCAGGTCGATGTTCTTCACCGGCCCCGTGGCGGTGCGCCAACCCCGCGCCTTCCAGCCGCGCATCCACTCGGTGACGGACTTGACCACGTACTGGCTGTCGCAGCGCATCTCGATCGCGGCGCCTTCGGGAAAATGCTCCAGGGCGCGGATCGCAGCGGTCAGTTCCATGCGGTTGTTGGTGGTGGCGCGCTCGCCACCATACAGCTCGATCGTCCCGGAGGGGGCCTGGATCACCGCCGCCCAGCCGCCGGGGCCGGGATTGGGGTCGCAGCCGCCATCCGCATAGACGATGGTTCGCATCGGTCCCATTCGCTTTCAGCCCCGTTCCTGCCATTTCCGAAGCGGGGCTCATACACCGAGGCTAATCTTTGGCCACGACCGGCGCGGCCGATAAGGCGTGCACCGGCGTCTCGCTGAGGCCGCATCGGGCAGCGGCGTCCGGCGGCAGCAGCGGATCGAGGAGCCCACGCCGCCCTTCGAGGAAGGCGAGCGCCTGCTCGGCCGACGCCGCCTCGCGGCCGGGCATCTCGATCAGAAAATGCTCGAGCGCGTAGCGATAGCGGGCGATGCGCAGGGATGTTTCCAGGCGCACCCACGCCACGAGGCAGCGGTTCTCGGCGACCCGCATCGCGGCCTGCCGCACGTCCCAATCGTCGAGGCTCTTCGAGAACGGCAGCGCGCGCAGGCGCACCCCGTCCGCGTCGAAGACACGCCCGGCAACGGCCGCGAAGATCGGGATCAACCGGCCATCGGCGATTACATCGTCCGACAACCTGCGGTAGCGGGAATAGGGAGAGCGAAACGCCTCGGAGATCAAATCGTTGTGATAGGCGGGAATATCATCACGCCGCCAACGCGACGGCAGCACGCGGGCTCGGGTCAGGTTGGCGAGCGCGTCCAGGAAGGCGGCATGGCCGTCGGCGGGCATCAGGAACCGCCATGCCCGGTCGCGCAAGATCGTTTCGTCGTCCGTGAGCGGAAAGGCCGAAGACGCCTCGCCGCGTTCATGCGCGGCCACCGTCCCCGTGGTCTCGATCAGGCTGTTCCAGGCGCTCGGCGCCGGACGGCCGAAGTTGCCCTCCTGCGCGCAGGCGCCCAGCAGCAGGGTCAGAAGCAGACCGGCGGATCGAGAACCGGGGCGCGTCACGAGCGGCGGCGGCGCGGAACCGGCAGAGCCTCCGCCTCCGGCATCCTCTCGTAGCGCACGCCCATGAACAGCAGGATCTGTCCGCGCGGCGTATCGTCCGCCTCGCGGCGGAAGCGGCGCGTCGTCGCGGGGGCGAAGGGCACGACGGAGCCGGTCGCGACGCTCTGCCGGTGGCCCGGCTTCGCCGCATGAGCGGAAGGGGACGGTGAGGAAGGCGTCTTGGAGGGGGCGATCGTTGAGGGCGTCATGGGCCTGTCCCGTCGATGTGTGTGGCGGCCGGCTCCCGCCCTGCGGCCTCCCGGAGCGGGCAGGCAGCATGGAGCGGGGGCTCGTCGTGAGCGGGACGGGCCCGCCCCGGCCGGGCGATCTCAAACGAACGTCAGCACGACGTGGTTAACGGAGTGTTTCAACGCACGCCGCATTCCGTATCCGTCCGCGGCGATGCGTGACCTCGGCGCGACCCGCTTCAAGGACGGCACGGTCCTTGCTCTGTCGTCTTTGTCCATGGCGGGCGTTTCCTCCCTTGACTTCGGCCCCGCGCGATCGCGCTGCGGGGCCGTTTCTTTGTCGGGTGGATTGTTTGGTGACGCCGGAGGTCCAAGCCACGCGTGCGAGGGCAGGTGCAACGGTGGCGTGCTGCGCTTGCTAACGAGGGGGGATGCCCGATATGCGGAGCCAACCCAACTTTGATCGAGCGAAGGACAAGGCAGGATGCGTCCGGACTTCACACGATTCGGCAGCCCGGCGCGCGGAGTGTCCGCGGCCCTGAGACTGGCGCCTCTCGCTCTGCTGGCTCTGCTGGCGGCGAGCCCGGCCCAGGCCCAGCGCGAGGACCAGGGGCTTCAACTCGGCTGCGCCAACGACTACTTCCGGCTCTGTGCCGGCGTCGATCCGAACAGCCAGGATGCCGACGCCTGCATGACCCGCAACCGCTCCCGCCTCTCGCCCGAGTGCAAGTCCGCCATCAGCGACTACGACCGGCGCAGCGGTGGCGCCTCGCAGTCCCGCGGCCAGCGCTAGAGCATCATCCCGAAAGCCGGCTGCCGGCTTTCGGAAGAAGATGATGCAAAAACAAAAGCCTAGAGCATCGTCCTGGATCCGATATCCAGGACGATGCTCTAGGGCGCGGGCACACCTGAGCGGTCTGAACGAGGCGGGCTCGCCGGGAGCCCGCCGTTTCGCCCGCTGTTTCGGCGGACCGCGCGCAGTAATTCGGGGACGAGCATGGCGTTGACCGTCGCGGTCCAGATGGACCCGATCCAGTCGATCCGCATCGCGGGCGACACCACCTTCGGCCTGATGCTGGAGGCGCAGGCGCGAGGTCACAGCCTCTACACCTACACGCCGGATCGGCTCTCGATGCAGGGCCGGCTCGTGACGGCCTACGCCCAGCCCGTGACGGTGCAGGATGTCGAGGGCGCGCACGCGACCCTCGGCGCCCCGGAGCGCATCGACCTCGCCGAGGTCGATGTGGTGCTGATGCGCCAGGATCCGCCCTTCGACATGGCCTATGTCACGGCCACGCACATGCTGGAGAAGGTCGCCGGGCGCACCCTGGTAGTCAACGATCCGGCCGAGGTGCGGAACGCGCCGGAGAAGCTGTTCGTCCTCGACTTCCCCGAATTGATGCCGCCGACCCTGATCTCCCGCGACCGCGCCGAGATCGAGGCGTTCCGCAAGGAGCACGGCACGGTCGCGATGAAGCCGCTGCACGGGCATGGCGGCGCGGCGGTGTTTCGGGTCTCGGAGGAGGATCCGAACTTCGGTTCGATGTTCGACCTGTTCTCCGCCACCTTCCGCGAGCAGTGGGTGGTGCAGCGCTTCCTTGAAAAGATCACCGAGGGCGACAAGCGCATCATTCTCGTGGACGGCGAGCCGATGGGCGCGATCAACCGCGTGCCGGCCAAGGGCGACATCCGCTCCAACATGGTCCGCGGCGGCGCGGCCGGCGCCTCCGAGCTGACCGAGCGCGAGCGCGAGATCTGTGCCACCATCGGCCCGGAGCTGAGACGCCGCGGCCTGATCCTCGTCGGCATCGACGTGATCGACGGTCATCTCACCGAAATCAACGTCACCTCCCCCACCGGTATCCGCACCATCAAGCGGCTCGGCGGCCCGGATCTCGCGGTGTCGGTCTGGGATGCGATCGAAGTCCGGCTCGCCGCCCGCCGCACCATCGGCGCTTGACGACCATCCGAGACGGGCGCGTCTCGGACAACCGGCCCTTCCCCGTCGCGATCAGCCCCTACCGAAACACCGGCAGCCCCAAGCCGATCAGGGCCAGACCGAGGATCAGCATGAAACCGGCCAGGGTTTCGGCCAGCGCCGCGCGCGCGCCGAAGCGGTGCGCCTGAGCCGCCAGCCCGACACCCGCGACAAGACAAGCGGTGCTCGCAACCATCAGCACGGGCGATCCAGCGAGCGGACGATATCCCAGCCTGCGACACAGCCGCTGCACGGCCTCGACCCAAGGACATGGCCGGAAACGGGGAAACAATCCGCCGGGAGTTGCCCAGACGGCCGTGCAGTCGGGCATGAGGCTGACGGTTCGAACATCGATTTCGGCATCGGACCTGTTCCCGCCTCTCCCGCGGAAGCGGATGGCAGCGCGAAGACATGATGGATCGCGGGCGCGCCGCGTGGCGCAGGCCATTACGTGTCGTGGGGGCAAAAGGTTTGCCCGGCGCGCTTCTGACAGCCGTCCCCGTCATCGCCGCCTTTGACCCATGCGTCTTAACGCATGGGCACTTTATTCGTCCAGGATCTCTCGGCCATTCCAACGGCGATACACAGTTCCCTGCTGAGGATTGCTGGACATGTCGCACGTGCCGACACTGTAAACACACCTGATAGGCCGATTCACTGATAGGCAGCGCACGTCAAGATTATATTTGCTCGGCGGCGCAACGCCTGCGAAGGCACTACAACGGGGTATTTTGGCAAATTGAAAACTCATTTAACTGATAATGCCAAATCATCATCGCAACAACAGAATATTCAGACATTCTTTTGCAATTTAAAAGTGAGGCCATCCGAGCCCTTACGCGTCGATCCGTGCATTACGCCTCGCCTCGCCTCGCGGCGTCGCATTGAGCTCGGCCCAATCGAGTTCCTCTTCCAGCACGAGATAGGCGTCGTCGCCGATCCGGCCGTTCCGGCGCAGGGTCAGGAGACGGTCGCGGGCGGCGTGGATCGCGCGGCGGCGGGGCTCGTCGGTCGGCAACCCTTCCGGGGCGAGGCCCTCCTCATGCGCCTCGGCCTGGGCCAGCGCGGCATGGAACTCGCGGCGCAGGGCATCCGCCGCTTCCGAGCGGTCGTCCTTCAGGGCCTCGACCGCAGCGCCGTAGGCCTCGGCCCGTGCCCGGCCGACCTCGCGGCCGACAGGATCGCTATCCTCCAGCCCGAGCCACCCCAGGATCGGGCGCAGGGTCAAGCCCTGGAGCACGAGCGTACCGATCACCACGCAGAAGGCCGTGAGCACGATCAGGTCGCGATAGGGAAACGCGCCGCCCTCGGGTCCGCCCTCGGGCAGGGCCAAGGCCGTGGCAATGGTGACGAGGCCGCGCATCCCCGACCACGAGACGGCAAAGCCGGCGCCGAGGCCGAGATCGCGGGCCGGGCCGTGATCGTCCGGCTGATCGGAGGCTACGCCGAAGCCGACATGGCGGATGGCGCTCGCCGGCAGCACCCAGGCGATGCGAACGAGGATCACGGTGACGACCACGGCTCCGGCAACCGAGGCGTAGGCGAATTCCTGCTCGGGCGTCATCCGCGCCAGGATCGGCCCGATCTGCTCGCCGATCAGCACGAAGGCGAGGACGTTGAGTACGAAGATCGCCGTTTCCCAGACCGCGTTCGAGATCACCCGCGGGCGCGGCGAGGTCTGGCCGGGGGCGCGGCGGGCCACGGTGATCGCGAAGCTCACCACGGTGAGCACCCCGGACAGTTCCATCGCCTCGGCGGCGATCCAGAGGCCGAAGGCGGCCGCGAACTGCAACACGATGACGCTGGCCGGCTCATCGACGCGGCGCAGGATCCGCAAGTAGACGAGCGCGGCGAGCGGCCCTGCCACGAGGCTGCCGACGACGCCGATCAGGAAGGCCGGCGCCACCTCGGCGACGGCGAAATGGCCGGTCATCGCCGCCGCCACGCCGAGCCGGTAGATCAGCAGCGAGGCGGCGTCGTTGAGGAGGCTTTCGCCGCGCAGGATCGTGGCGAGACGATGCGGCAGGGAGACGTGGTTGAGCACCGACAGCGCCGCCACGGCATCGGGCGGAGCCACGATCGCCCCGAGCACGATGGCGGCGGGAAGCGGCATGTCCGGCACGAGCCACAGCGCGACCGCCGCGACCGCCGCGGTCGTCGCCGCCACCGCGCCGATGGCGAGCCCGGCGATGGGGCGGGCGTTGCGCACGAGGTCGCGCAGGGACGTGCTGTAGCCGGCATCCATGAGCACCGGCGCGAGGAACAGGGCGAGCGCCAGTTCCGGATCGAGCGTGAGGCCCGGCACGCCGGGCACGAAGGCGAGGCCGACGCCACCCAGGGCCAGGAAGGCCGGATAGGGCGCGCGCAGGCGCCGCGCCAGGGCAGCGAGCAGAACAGCGCCGACCAGGACGCCGACGATCCAATGGAACACGAACATGGAAAAGGGTGGATCCGACGCGCAGCCGTGACGATGACGGTGACGACGGAACGCCGGGCGATCGGTATTCTTTCCGAAACCCTCGGCCGGGCTATATTGACGCCGGCCGGGTGGCGATCAGATCACGCAAGGTCGTGATCGTGGAGGAATCCGCGACGCCATCGATGCGGGTCGGCCGGAAGTGGCGCTGGAAGGCGGTGACGACCGCACGCATCGCCGCATCGAACTGGCCGGTGACCGGCTGCTCGTAGCCGTAGAGGGCCAACATCGCTTGCAGGGCCTCGACCGGCTGGCCGGTGTCGCCCATGGCGAAGAAGCGGCCATCCCGCACCGGCGCCGGCGGCACCCAGTGCCCGACGCCCTCGCGCGCCAGCCGCTCCCAGGGAAAGTCTTCGCCCGGATCCTCCTTGCGCGCGGGCGCCACGTCGGAATGGGCAAGAATGCGGGACCCGGGAATTGCGCGTCGGACGACGATGTCGCGGGCAAGCCGCGTCACCGCGGCGATCTGCGCCTCCGGATAGGGCGGGAGCCCGCCGGCATGGCCGGGATGAGCGATCTCGATGCCGATGGAACGGGAGTTGATGTCGCGTGCGCCCGCCCAGGCTCCGGCGCCCGCGTGCCAGGCGCGGTCGGCCTCCGGCACCATCTGGGCGATGCGCCCGTCCTCGAACACGAAGTAATGGGCCGAGACCTCGGCGGAGGGGTCGCACAGGCGGTCCAGCGCACCCTGCGCCGTCGGCATGCCGGTGTAGTGCAGGATCAGCATGTCGAGCGCCGCGCCGACCCGCGCACC
Organism: Methylobacterium sp. J-043; assembly: GCF_022829505.1. Classification (NCBI taxonomy): domain Bacteria; kingdom Pseudomonadati; phylum Pseudomonadota; class Alphaproteobacteria; order Hyphomicrobiales; family Methylobacteriaceae; genus Methylobacterium; species Methylobacterium sp. J-043. The sequence goes on from NZ_JAKSYB010000032.1 coordinate 155,398, forward strand.
GTGATTGGGCGAGGCGATGACGGCCTGCGCCAGCGGGGTGTCGGGAGAGAAGCTCACGTCAGCCCCCGCTCGGCCGCGATCCGGTCCCAGGCGGCGTTGATGGCGGCGAGCCGGTGCGTCGCGATCGCCACCGCCTCCGGCGGCAATCCGCGGGCCAGCGCCCGGTCGGGATGGTTCTCGGCCACCAGCCGCCGGTACTGCGCCTTGAGGGCAGCGGGGTCGGCGGAGCGTTCGAGGCCGAGCACGAGGTAGGGGTCGTCGGCGAGCCGCACGTGCCGGGCGGCGATCCGGCGGAAGGCCGCCTCATCGAGGCCGAAGATCCCGGCGACGGCGCGCAGGTAGCGCTCCTCGCCCTCGTGGATCGCCCCGTCGGCGGTGGCGATGTGGAACAGGCCGTCGAGCACGTCCTCCAGCAGGGCCGGCTCCTCACCGAAGGTCGCGGCAAGTTGTCCGGCATAGGCCTCGAAGCCGTCGGTCGTCGCCTTGGCGAGATCGAACAGGCGCTGGACGCCCGCGCGCGCCTCGGGCTCGACCTGCACCACCCGCCCGAAGGCCTGAACCTCGGACTCGGTCACAACACCGTCGGACTTCGCCATCTTGGCCGCGAGCGCCACAAGGCCCGTCGTGAACAGAACGTCGCGGGGCGTCGGGCCGAAGGGCGCGCCCTCGCGATCGACGAGAAAGTGGCCGGCGACCGATCCGACCAGCGCTCCGATCGGCCCACCGACCAGCACGCCGATCCCGGCCCCGCCGATCTTGCCCCATAGGCCGGTGCTCATCGGGCGCTGCCCGCGCGAGGAGAACGGGAGAGTCGGGGCGTCAGTGCGGGCAAGAGCGGTTCCGAGGTCATTCGGCGGGAGCGTTCATTGGAGCTAAACGCCGCAAAGCGTACCGCAGCACAAGCCCGGCGCGTTATCCGATCGCAAAAGGAAAGGGCCGGGGCTCGCCGCCCCGGCCCTTTCCCATGAACCGCGTCGCGATCAGCGGCAGTAGACGTTGCCGTACTCGTCGCGGAACGTGCCGTAGGGGCAGCGCGGCGCCGTCGCGGCACCGGCGATGGCACCACCCGCGCCGCCGATCGCGGCACCGGCCAGCGCGCCGCCCGCACGTCCGGTGGCAAGGCCGCCGACCGCCGCGCCGAGGCCCGCACCGAGGGCGCCGCCGCCCAGAGCCCGATCCTGAGGCGTGTTGCAGGCACCGAGCGAGAGCGCGAGGCTGCCCGCGAGGGCGGCGGCAATGAGTCTCTTCATGGTGGTCCGAACTCCCTTGTGCATCGGCGATCGGGCCATTTGCCGGTGCGGGGCACCGTTTTGGCCTTGGTTTGTCACCGGCTGCCATCGACGGCACATGAAACGGCCAAGATTGGGGCAGGTTGCATCGGCGCATGACTTTTCGCCCTGCGCCTGCCATCTGAAGGCGCGCCTGTTGCAAAATCGCCCGGTTTCGGCCCGCTGCCGACGGGCCTCTGTCCGAGGATCACCATGCCCAAAGCCAGCCTGATCGTCCGCAAGGCCGCCGTCCGGCCCGATCTCGTCGTCGATACGGTGACCCTCGACCACGCGGCCCGGGGGCAGGCCCACGCGCACCTGACAACGGCGGGAGGCTTGTCCGTCGATCTCAACCTGGATCGTGCCGCGGGCCTTGAGGACGGCGACGCGCTGAAGCTCGAAGACGGGCGCCTCGTGGCCGTGCGTGCCGCCGAGGAAGCGCTTCTGGAGGTCCGCGCCGGCAACCCGGCGCGCCTGCTGCGCCTCGCCTGGCAGCTCGGCGGCGAGCATGTCCCCGCGGAGGTCGGCGCGGACGTTCTCTACGTGCCGGCCAGCGCCGCCGAACTGATCCGCGGGGCCGGCTGCTCGGCCCATCCCGTGAACCGCCCCTTCAAGCCGGAGAAGGCTGCGCACGATCACAGCCAGTGCGGCCACGACCATCATCACCAGGGCCACGAGGCCCATACGCATGATGATCATGCTCATGAAGCCCATGCTGATCATGACCACGATCACGGTCACAGCCACGCCCACGGAGGCTGCGGGCATGACCACAGCCATGAGCACGGCCATAGCCACCGCCACGAACACTGAGCGGCTCCGAACGCCATCGAGACGCTCTGGGATTCGCGTGAGCGGCGGGGCATGCCCCGCCGCCACGGCCCGGAACACGTTGCAGAGCGTGATGGTTAACCGGGAAGTCGAATTCCGGGGGAAGCCATGACGGAAATCAGCGTCTTCCAGAACGGCGACGGACTCTGGGCGGTGACCGTTCAAGGTCTCGTCGTCACCGATTTGACCAAGGAGAGCGCGGAAGCCTTCGCAGCAAGCATTCTCAGACTTGGCGATCAGCAGCCCGCCCAAGAATCATAGCAGACGGGCGGCGATCCGGTCCGTCACCAGACCCTGGTTCGACCGTGCGCGGCCTGTGCGCATGGCCCGCAAAAGGGGTGCTTCAAACTTCCCCAACCAGCCTGCAACTTGTGCAGATCTGCGACCCCGACAAGGACACGGGACGTCCGTTCCGGTATTGAAGAGCCGGCAAACGCGCAAAGCGCTTCAACTTGGTGTCTCTCCTGAAACGCCCCTTCGCCGTCGCGGTGAGAGGAAACGATCGGTGATGAAACGTCTGTGAGGCACTCTCATCGGCGTTGCACAGGCGGAATCCGGTTCAAATCGGTGCCGCATCAGGAGGGATGACGTGCAGCAGGCTCAAGCAAGCCGCGAAGATCGGATCAGGGCCGTGGCCGCCGTGATCGCGCAGCATGACGTTACCAGCAGACAACTGCCCAGCAGCGGCCGACTGCCCCATGATCTCGCCCGCGCACTCGCCGAACGTGCGGTGGATGCCGTGATGGCAGCCGACAGCACCATGCGTCAGCAATCCTCGAACGGTGCGTGACTGCCGAGAGCTGATCCGACCCGATGGCATCAGGTCGGCGCCTCTCGCTATTTGTTTCGACGCGCGTGATGACGACGCGGCTTCGACCGTTGCGCCCGCCTCCTGGCGAACGCTCCGGTCCCGCAATGGCGGTGCTCATCTCTTTTGAGGCTGGCCGATGCGTGGTATCCGGCCGCGCCATTGCGTACATCGTCCTCACGGACGGCTTGCAGCCTGCGGAAGCAAGCAAATTCAACGCTTGCCGCATCGGCTTATCCCCGGCCGCTCAGGACGAGGCTCGAAGCGAACCGGCATCGAAACGGAACAGGGCGCACGTGTCGACCCCGGCTGAAAAACTGAACGTACTCAGCGGATGGCGCTTCAGCGTCGCACCGATGATGGATTGGACCGACCGGCAGTGCCGCGCGTTCCACCGAACCCTGTCGCGCCGGGCGCGGCTCTATACCGAGATGGTCACGACCGGGGCCGTGCTGCACGGGGACCGGGAGCGGCTGCTCGGCTTCGACGCCGGCGAGCAGCCGGTGGCGGTGCAGCTCGGCGGCTCGAATCCGGACGACCTTGCGGCGGCGGCGCGGATCGCCGCCGATTTCGGTTACGCCGAGATCAACCTCAACGTCGGCTGCCCCTCCGATCGGGTGCAGGAGGGACGCTTCGGCGCTTGCCTGATGCGCGAGCCAAACCTCGTGGGTGCCTGCGTGGCGGCCATGAAGGCGGCCGTCTCGGTGCCGGTGACCATGAAGTGCCGCCTGGGTGTCGATGATCAGGAGATCGAACAAGCCCTCGATGCCGTGGCCGACGCCGTGATCGCGGCGGGGGTCGACGGCCTCGTCGTGCATGCCCGCAAGGCTTGGCTCAAAGGTCTCTCGCCGCGTGAGAACCGGGACGTGCCGCCGCTCGATTACGGCCGTGTCGCCCGGCTGAAGCGGGCGCATCCGGATCTGCCGATCGCGGTCAATGGCGGGATCGCCGACATCGCCGCCGCCAAGGCCCGGCTCGACGATGTCGACGGCGTGATGATCGGCCGGGCCGCCTACACCGAGCCGGCGCTGCTGCTTGATGTCGATACCGAACTGTTCGGCGAACCGGGCCCCGTGGCCGACGCCTTCGCCGCGATCGAGGCCTTCGAGCCGATCGTCGCGGCAGGGCTCGAACGGGGCCTGCGGCTTCATGCCTATACCCGGCACATGCTCGGCCTGTTCAACGGGCGGCCCGGCGCGCGGGCCTATCGCCGGCATCTCGCCACCGCCGGCATGGGCCCGGAGGCGGGCCTCGCCACCCTGCGCGAGGCGGTGGCCAAGGTGTCCCGGGAACGTCCGCCGGCCTCCGAAGCGGCGTGATTCCGCGCGCTCGACGGCAAGCGCGATCGGATCACGGCCTCACGCGGCGCGGCGTTTCCGGCCGTTCCAGATCTCAAGCAGGGTCGGGAGTTCGCTCGCCGGAACCGGCGGGCTGAACAGGTAGCCCTGCGCCTCGTCGCAGCCCTCCTCGCGCAGCCAAGCGAGTTGCTCCGGTGTCTCGACACCTTCCGCGGTCGTCGTCATCCCGAGGCTGGAGGCGAGGCTGACCACCGCCCGCACGATGAAACCGGAGCCCTGCTCCACCGTCAGGTCGCGGGTGAAGGACTGATCGACCTTCATCTTGTCGAAGGGGAAGCTGCGCAGGTAGCTCAGGCTGGAATAGCCGGTGCCGAAATCGTCCATGGCGATCCGGGCTCCGAGGTCACGCAGCCCGTGCAGGATCGCCACCGTGGCGCTGCCGTTCACCAGCAGCACGCTCTCGGTGATCTCCAGTTCGAGGCGGCGGGCGGAGAGGCCGCTCGCGGCGAGCGCTGCCTGCACCGTCCCGATCAGCGCGATCGAGGTGAACTGCGCCGCCGAGACGTTGACCGCGACCTTGAGGCCCTCCGGCCAGCCTGCGGCTTCACGGCAGGCGCGGCGAAGCACCCACTCGCCCAGGGGCACGATGAGGCCGATCTCCTCGGCGAGCGGCACGAATTCGGCCGGCGAGACCCGGCCGCGGGTCGGGTGGGTCCAGCGCAGCAGCGCCTCGAAGCCGCAGATGCGCTCCTCGGCGAGGTCATAGATCGGCTGATAGTGCAGGTCGAACGCCTCCGCCTCGAAGGCGGCGCGCAGATCGAGTTCGAGGGCACGCCGGGCCTGGAGGCGGGCATCCATCTGCGCCTCGAAGAAGCGGAACACGCCGCGCCCGTCATCCTTGGCGCGGTAGAGGGCGACGTCGGCGCATTGCATCAGCCGCTCGGGTTCCAGCCCGTCTCCGGGGGCGAGCGCGATGCCGATGCTGACGCCCACGATGACGGAGTGATGGGTCAGCGCGTAGGGCGCGCTGACCACGTCGAGGATGCGACGGGCCAGGGTGGCGGCATCGGCAGGCGTCTCGACGCCCGCCTGGATGATCGCGAACTCGTCGCCGCCGAGACGGGCCACGGTGTCGACCTCGCGCAGGCAAGCCCTGAGGCGGTGCGCCACCGCCCGCAGCAACTCGTCGCCCACCGCGTGACCGAGGGTGTCGTTGACCTGCTTGAAGTTGTCGAGGTCGAGGCAGAGCACGGCAAAGCCGGTCTCGCGCCGGGCCTGGGTGATCGCCCCCTCGATCCGCTCGCGCAGCAGCACGCGGTTGGGCAGATCGGTGACGGCATCGTGCCGGGCCATGTGGGCGATGCGGGTCTCGGCGTTCCAGCGCTCGGTCGCCTCCTCGTAGATCGCCACGAAGCCACCACCGGCAATCGGCTGGATCTCGACGGCGACGACGCGTCCGTCGGCGAGATGCTGGACTTGGGCCGGCACGGCGTCGGCTCCCATCATCACGCCGATCTCGGCAATGCACTCGGCCTCGCTCCGGTCCGGCTGATCGCCGGCTCTGACATTGCTACGCAGCACTTCCAGCGCCGACATGCCGGGGGTCACGGCCCCCGGAGGCAGCCTGTAGATCTCGTGGTAGCGGCGGTTGACCACCAGCAGCCGGTGATCGCGATCGTAGAGAAGGAAGCCGAGGGAGAGGGTATCGAGCGCCGCGTTCAACCGGGCGATACGATCGCTCAATGCGTCCTCGCGGTGCTTCAGGGCCGTGATGTCGGTGAGGATGGTCAGATCGGCTCCGTCACCGAGCCGATGGCGGTCGGCGAGCAGATGGCGCCCGTCGGCAAGTGCGACCTCGCCGGAGGCGGCTTCCGGGAGATTTTGGAGCGCGGCGGCGGGCGCGGTCGCCAGGGCGATATGGCCGGAGGGCTCGCTCAGCACGCAGGCGACGATGCCCCCGGCGAAGGCTTCGGCGATGCGGGCTTCCGGGCGCAGACGCGCGGCCTTCTCCCGCTCGGCGAGGGTGTCACGAGCCGTGCGCAGTGCGAGGGTCGTGACGAGGATGGCGTCGAGTTCGGCAAGACCCGTTCGTGCGGCAGGCGGCGTCGGATCGGCGGCGATACCTCGAACGAGGCTTTCGGCGGCTTGCATCGCGCGGGTGAGGCTGCGGGCGAGCCGGCACAGAATCAGGCAGACGAAAACGTTGGTAAGGATGGCCGCGCCCCCGACGACCGTGAGCCTCAGGCCCGGCTCGGCGGAGAGCGAAGCCATCAGCGCAGTCGCGGCAAATCCGACGACGGTCAGGCACAGTCCGAAACCTGCGCGCAGCAGATGCCCGCCAAGCGTCTCGCGGCGGTCCTGGCCGTTGCCCCGATCTGCGGCTCCCTGACCTTCGGCCTGCGCCTGCATCGGTCGTCCACACCCTTCTTTCGTTCCCGGCAAAATGACCGGATCCGGTTAAGAGTGCCTCACGGAAGGCCAACCGAAGGTCGGTTTCTTGGGAAGGGCAATCGGACGGAGCGTTCTGCGCGAGGATGGCGCTGGTCAGAACTTGCCGAGCAGCGGAAATTCCTGGCTCAGCGTCGATTCGGAAGGCAGCGGCGCCTCGCGGCGGCGCGGCTTGCGGTTGAGCACCTGCTTCAGCTTCGTCTTCAGGAGGTTGATGTCGAACGGCTTGAGGATGAAGGCGTCGGCGCCCGCGACGTGGGCGTGGTTGATGTCCTCGAAGTCGAACGAGGACTCGGTGAGGATGAAGGGCGTGTTCATCAGGCTGTCGTCGGCCCGGATCTCGCGCAGGAGCTGAAGCCCGTCCATCGGCTCCATAGTGAGATCGGAAATGACGAGGGCGTAGCGGCGCTCCCGCATACGAACGAGGGCCTCGGCTGCGTCCGATACGCCCTCGACGTCCGGGAAACCGAGGCGGGTCATCAGCTCGATGATCAGCCGCAGGAGCTTGGGCTGGTCATCGACGATGAGGATGGGAAGCGTGTCGCTCATGGCGTCCGGGGTCGCATCTCAACGGGGTCTCTGAAGGGCGGGCTGGCGGCAGCCCACCCGCTCAAACGAACAGATGGTCGATGCCCTGCTTGGCCATCGATTCGGCTTGGAGCGTGACGGCCAGGCCGTGGATCGCGCTGCCCTTGGGCGTGCCCCGCTGCAGCATCGGCAGAAGGCCGGATTTGGCGAAATGCGGCTCGTTGGCGGTCGTGCGGCTCACCGTGGTGAAGGAGCTGACGAATTCCCGTTTGGCGATCTCGCGCCATTCGACGATCTGCACGTCGCGGTGGCGCGAATCAGCGGCAATCCGCTGGAAGGTCTCGTTGACCGACTGGCGTTCGCCCTCGACGACCTGGATCGCGAAATTCTGGTCGATGATCAGAAAGCTCGTGATCACGGCGAACTCGTTCTTCTTCTGAGCCTGACGGGTGATGTCACCGATCTGCTTGGCGCGCAGAGCCGGCTCGTTCGAGATGGTCAGGCGTGAGAAGTAGATCAGGTGGACGAGGCTCGTCCTCTTGTTCTTCATGAATCCCGTCCGACACGACAACTCCCGGCGACACTAACGGGGATGGCGATAACGGGCCGTAAACACGGCCGGACCCGGCAGAATCTGCCGCTCGCCCCATGCCTGCCCGTCCGAAACTGCCGAGCCCCGGCAAATCCATTCCAAAGATACCAATGACTTAGCTCTGGCACGCGCGTTGCGCTCTCGACTTCAGATCCACCGCTTCATGCGGTCTTTTGGAGCGAGCGAACGCCATGGACGTCTTTTCCGCGCTTCAGACCGCGGTTTCGGGCCTGAAGGCGCAGTCCTTCTCGCTGAGCAACATCTCGGGCAACATCGCGAACTCGCAGACGACCGGCTACAAGCGCATCGATACGAGCTTCGTCGACATGCTCGTCGACGGCGACGCGAAGAGCCAGACCGCGGGCTCGGTCGGCGCCTTCTCGGAGCTCACCAACTCGATCCAGGGCAACAAGGTCTCGACCGGCGTCTCCACCAACATGGCGCTCGACGGCCAGGGCTTCTTCGCGGTTCGCAAGAAGACCACCGATACCGGCGGCGGCGAGGCCTTCTCCACCGCCAACCTCTATACCCGCCGCGGCGATTTCGCCCCGGACAAGGACGGTTACCTCGTCAACAGCGCGGGCGCCTACCTCGTCGGCGCGAGCCTCGACCCGGTCACCGGCCAGACCAACGGCACGGGTCCGATCAAGATCTCGAACGCGATCATCCCGGCCAAGCCGACGACGACGCTCACCTACTCGGCCAACCTGCCCAAATCCCCCGCCACGACCAACGCCGCCTCGACGCAGGGCCTGCTCTCCGCCTTCACCGACGGGACCGACGCGCGGGTGACGCCGACCAACGGCCGGACCGGCGGCACCGTCTCCCAAACCAATGCGCAGAGCTTCATCGACAACAGCATCGCCGGCCCGGCCCTGACCGTCTACACCGCCTCGGGTGCCCCCGTGAGCGTTCAGAGCCGGTGGGCGAAGGTGGCCGCCGCCGACACCGCGACCGGCACGAGCGACACCTGGAACCTGTTCACCGCCGACAAGACCAGCGTCACCGGCAACCAGTCGAGCTGGACCAACATCGGCCAGGCCTTCACCTTCAGCCCCAGCGGGCAGATGACCGCCCCGACCGGGAAGACGGTTCCGATCAGCAATCTGACCGTCGACGGCGTCAATGTCGGCGAGGTCACCCTCGATCTCAGCGGAGGCCTCACGCAGTACGCCGCAGCCTCCGGCACCGTGACGACCAACGACCTCAAGCAGAACGGCTACGCCTCCGGCACGCTGAACTCCGTTGAAGTCGGCGAGAACGGCATCATCAGCGGCAAGTATTCCAACGGCTCGGTGATCGGGCTGGCCCGGGTCGAAGTGGCGCAGTTCGTCAATCCCGACGGACTGAAACCGGATTCGATGGGCAACTACCAGCAGACCGTCGCCTCGGGAGAGGCCATCAGCGGGCTCAAGGATTCGACCGTGGTCGGGGCAAACGTCGAGCAGTCGAATACGGACATTGCCGCGGAATTTTCGAAGATGATCGTTACCCAACAGGCCTACTCTGCCAACACCCGGGTGATGTCGACGGCGCAGACGATGATCTCCGATCTCTTGAACGTCATCCGCTGACGAACCCCTGAGGGAGGAGAAGCGCCTTGGCCCTCGACGCGTTCAGCACGGCCACCGCCGGCCTGCGGGTCACGCAGGCTCAGATCGGGGTCGTCTCGCAGAACATCGCCAATGTCGGCACCGCCGGCTATGTCCGGCGCACGCTCTCTCCGATCACGTCGGGCTCGGGGAATGCGGGCGTCGCCACCGGCACGGTCGCGCGGGCGCTCGACGCGGCCGCGCTCAAGCAGCTCCGCGCCGAAAGCTCGGGGGCGGCCTACACCTCGCTGATGTCGAAGACCCGCACGCAGCTCGACACGCTCTACGGGCGACCCGGAGACGCCTCGGCGCTCGACGGGGTGTTCAACAACTTCACGCTCTCGCTTCAGACCCTGGCCGCCAACCCGACATCGACGGCCGCACGGGCGACGGTGCTCAGCGCGGCCAACGACCTCGCCACGCGCATCGGCAGCGCCGCCAACGGGGTGCAGGCCCTGCGCTCGGGGCTGGAATCGCAACTCGCCAGCGACACCGAGAAGGCCAGCGGCCTGCTCGCGCAGCTGGCCAAGCTCAACACCCGCATCGTCGCGACTGCGACCGGCGACGCGAGCCGCCCCGAACTGGAGGATCAGCGCGACCAAGCGCTCACCAGCCTGTCGGGCCTCATCGACATCAACGCCGTCCCCCAGAGTGATGGCAGCGTGAGCGTGCTGACCAGCTCCGGCGTCACCCTGCTCGACCGCTCCAACGCCGCCTCGCTCCGCTTCGATGCCCGCGGCACGCTCTCGGCCAACGCGCTTTATGCCACCGACCCGTCGCAGAGCGGCGTCGGCACCATCGTCGCGTCGACGCCCGGTGGCGGCAAGATCGACCTGCTCGGCTCCGGGGCGATCCGCTCCGGCTCGATCGCCGCTGCAATCGAGCTGCGCGATACGGTGTTGCCGCAGGCCCAGCGCCAGCTCGACGACCTCGCGGCGGGGCTGTCGCGCGCAATGTCCGACCGTCTAGCCACCGGCACGGCCCCCACCGACGGCACCAAGGGGGGCTTCGACATCGACCTGACCGGTCTTTCGGCCGGCAACGCCATCACCCTGACGGTACAGGACGGGAGCGGCAAGCAGCGCAATCTCATCCTGATGCCCTCCTATCAGAATCCGGCCCCCGCAATTCCCGCCGGCGCCACAGACGACGCGAACGCCACGGTAATCCCGTTCACGATCCGGCGGCCCGATGCGACCCCCGCCCGCACCGCGGACGAGATCCGCGGCGCGATCACCGCGGCGTTGGGCGGGGGATACACGGTGTCGAGCGTGCCGGGCGGCGAGGCCGGCGCGATGCGCATCCTCTCGAGCGGGGGGGCCACCCTGATCGCGGCGAGCGCCAGCGTGACGCAAGTCACCTCGGCGAGCGACATCAAGGGCTCCACCACGCAGCTTCCGCTCTTCGTCGATGGCGCCTCCGCCACGCTCTACACCGGCTCCTTCGACGGCGGCTCGCAGCTCACGGGCTTCGCACAGCGCATCGCCGTGAATCCCGCGGTGGTCGGCAGCGCCGGAAGCCTCGTCGGCATCACCGGGGCGGGCGCGGCGAGCGGAATCGGCGACGGGACCCGGCCGCAGGCGCTGTTCACCGCGCTGACGGGGGCCCAGCGTCTCTTCTCCTCGTCGAGCGGCATCAGCGGCATCGACGCCCCGACGCGGTCGAGCGTCGCCGACTTCGTCCAGGGCGTCATCTCGGTGCAGGGCGCGGCGGCGGCGGCGGCGCAGGATCTCGACGAGGGACAAAGCATCGCCCTCTCGACGGCGCAGGGGCGCTTCGCTTCCGCCTCGGGCGTCAACATCGACGAGGAGATGTCGAACCTGATCGCGCTCCAGCAGGCCTACGCGGCCAACGCCCGCGTGCTCACCGCCGCCCGCGACATGATCGACACCCTACTCAGGATCTAGAGCATCGTCCTGGATACCGGATCCAGGACGATGCTCTCGCCTTTCGTTTTTGCATCATCTTCTTCCGAAAGCCGGCAACCCGCTTTCGGGACGATGCTCTAGGTACGGAGCCGCCGATGACCATCACCGCTTTCGCCGCCGGCACCTACCGCTTCGACCGTCAGTCGGCGAGCCTCGTCACCATGAAGAACCAGCTCGACGGGCTGGCGCAGCAGCTCTCGACCGGGCGCACCGCCGAAACCTATGGCGGCCTGGGCGTGGCGCGCACGACGAGCTTGAGCGCGCACGCGGCGATCAGCGCCCAGGACGGCTACCTCGCAGCGATCGGCTCGGCCGAGACCCGGGTGAAACTGACGAGCGCCAGCCTCACGCAGCTCAAGTCGCTTTCCGACAGCACCCGCTCGAACCTCACCGGAATCGTCTCTTCCCGTAACGAGAAGCTGCCGGCGACCACCGTGCAGCTTGCTGCCAACAACCTCTCGGCGGCCGTCGATGCCCTGAACCAGCAGGCGGGCGGGGTCTACGTCTTCTCGGGGCGGGCGACCGACACGGCGCCGGTCGTTTCCGAGCAAGCCATCATGAACGGTGTTCCGGCGGAGGGCCTCGACGGCCTCAAAGCCATGATCGCCGAGCAGAAGAAGGCCGATCTCGGCCCCTCGGGCAACGGCCGCCTGACACAGAGCGTCGGCCCCCGGACGATCGGTCTGTCGGAGGATTCCAGCGCCGAAGCGAGGGCGAATTTCGGCTTCACCCTCATGGCCGCGTCGAGTTCTAACAGCACCACGCTCGGCGCGAACGTTGCCGCCGGATCGAAGCCGGACGTCGGCTTGAGCTTTGCCGAGCAGCCTGCCGAGGGCGCTCAGGTGCGGGTGGTGGTTCAGCTCGCCGACGGCAGTCAGAAGACCCTCGACCTCACGGCCCGTGCGGGCGAGGCGGGCAATGCGGCCGGAGCTTTCTCCATCGGAGCCACCAAGGAAGACACCGCCGCGAACCTGAAGCGGGCGCTCGGCGGGGCCGACATCGCCAGCGTGCAGAGCGCGAGCCCGCCCGGCGTGGCGGCGGCCTTCACCAACGGCCGAGCCGCCACGGCGACCCTTACGGTCGGCAGCAATCCCTCGGCCGGCGACACGATCACGCTGAAGCTCGGCATGCATGACGGCACGACCAAGTCGATCACCCTGACCGCCGCCGCGACCGCCGATTCCGGCTCCGCGACGACGTTCGCCATCGGTGCGACGCCGGAGGAGACCACCGCGAACCTCTCCCGCTCGCTCCAGAACGCCCTGACGACGGCGGCCAACACCGAACTCTCGGCGAGTTCGACCGGCCGCGCCTCGCTCAACTTCTTCGAGGGCTCGCCCGCCGCCGGCCTGAGCCCGCGGCGCGTCGCGGCGGACGGCAACGGCTACGCCGAGACGGCAAGCGCCAAGACCGTGATCTGGTACAAGGGCGACACCTCCGCCGACCCGCGGGCGACGGCGACCGTGCAGGCCGGCACCAGCCGGACGGTCGAGATCGGCGCGCAGGCCAACGAGGAGGGGATCCGCCGGACGCTTGCCGGGATCGCCGCAATGGCAGCGGAGAACTTCACCACCGGGACCGGCGCGGTCGACACGGCGCGTTTCGAGGCGGTCTCCACCCGGGCGGCGAACCTGCTCACCGCGGGCGACGGCCAGCAGAGCCTGGAGCAGCTCGGCACCGATTTCGGCCTGGCGGCCAGCAGCATGGCCAACGCGAAATCGGTGGCCAACACCACCAAGGCGACCCTGCAGGACTCCCTCGACGGGGTCGATACGGTCTCGACGGAAGAGGTCGCGGCCAAGCTCCTGAGCCTGCAGACGCAGTTGCAGGCGAGCTACAAGGTCACCTCGATCCTCTCCGAGATGAGCCTCGTCAACTATCTCCGCTGATCCGGTTTCCGCTCGATCCAAGCGGGAAGCCGCCTTTCGGGATGATGCTCTATCGTTCACCCTGCACGCTGCGCGCGCGGAGCCACAAACGAAAGCGGCCCGAGGATGCCTCGGGCCGCTCGTTCGTCTGGTTCGTTTACTCGGCCGCGTCCGGCGTATCGGTCTTCTCGGGAGCAGCCTCGTCCTCGGGGCCCTTGTAGCGGGTCCGGCGGCGACGCGGCTTCGGCGCGGGCGCGTCCTCGGCCGACGACGGCACTTCGGCGGCAGGGGCCGCCTCGCGCGGCTCCGGCGCGGATCGCGCGGCCGGGGCCTCGGGGGCCGGCGTAGGATTGCGGGTCGCTGTCATCAGGAAGGCGGGCAGCGCCGACGGATCGGCGGCCTCGGCCGCAGCGGCGCGGCTGGCCTCGCTCGCACGACCCCGCCCACGCCGCGGCGCCGGGCTTTCGGAACGCGGGGGCGACTCGGACCGTGCCGCAGGCTCGGCGCGGGTGTCCTGACGCGGCTCTTGTCTTGATTCCTGCCGTGCTTCTTGCCGCGATTCCTGGCGGGGCTCCTGACGCGGTGCCTCGGGGAACTCGCCGCGACCGTTCTCGAAGCGGGCAGCGTCGCGACGGTTCTCGCGACCCTGCGGCTCGCGACCTTGGTTGTCGCGGCTTTGAGATTCACGGCCTTGGTTGTCACGGCCTTGGTTGTCACGGCCTTCTTGGGGCTGTTGCCCGAAATCCTGCCGATAGTCCTGACGCCGGTCCTGGCGGTAATCCTGCCGCGGGCCGTCCTGACGGGGGTAGTCCTGACGATCTTGGCGCTCAGGCCGGTCCTGGCGCTCGGATCGATCTTGGCGCTCGGGCCGATCTTGGCGATCCTGACGGAAGTCCTGCCGCGGCTCGCCGCGGTTATAATCCTGCCGGTTTCCCTCGAAGCGCTGGCCCCGGTCGTTGCGATCGTTGCGCTCGCGCCCCTGGTCGCGGGGCTGGAAGCGCTGGTTGCGATCATTGCGATCGTTGCGCTGGGGCCTGCCGTCGAAGTCGTGGCGCTCGAACGGCTGCGGCTGCTGCGTCGGGTCGCCGTACTCGTCGGTGCCGTAGCCGAGACCCTGGCGACCGCCCTCGGCGCCCTGGCCCTGACCGGTCTCATCGTCGCCTTCCTCGTCCTCGTCGAAGCCGTTGCGGGCATAGCCCTGCGTGACCTGCGGACGGCCGGGCTCCTGAGCGCCGGTGATGATCCGGAAATAGTGCTCGCCATGCTGGAAGTAGTTCTCGGCGGCGACCGGATCGCCGCTCGCGAGAGCGTCGCGCGCAAGCTGCGCGTACTTGTCGGCGATATGCTGCGCGGTGCCGCGAATTTTGACGTCGGGACCGTTCGACTCGTAGGAGCGCGTCAGCGGATTCGGACCCTTGGGCCGATTGCGACCCCGCATCCGTCGATTCTGGTTTGGTCTCATCGGCCTCGATTGACCCTCGTTACCTGTCGCTCAGCGTGACTGACAGTGCAGGAGCTTGGCTCGCGGACAGGGCGAGCCGGGCGCAGAGCGCCCGACCGCGCTTCATTCCGCGATATTTGCCGTTCGTCTGGTGGCTGCGCTCGGTTTTGGCGCGCCGCGAGACATCCCTCGACTGTCAGGTTCGATATCACCGAGCCTAGCCGCGACTGCCGGAGCGCGTCCGCTCGATGGTGGGAAGACCGCCCGAAGCCGGAGGACACGGTCAAAACCGATCCTACCGATACCGTTTGAAAGAGTGCCTCACAAAACTCCCGGTTCTCGGGAGCTCCCTTTGGCCGGTGGGGCGCAGCGGGAGTTTTGTGAGAGACGCTCAACGGACCATTGGCGGCCTGCATCCCTAAGCTAGTGACTGACGCCCTCGACAACAAGCATTTTTTCGTGTCCGAGGCGTCTTATGCCGGAATTGTGCGGGTCTATCGGTCATTCGCGCCACAGACCGACGCGAAATCCGCTCCCTCGATCCGTCACCTGCCCGCCAAGGATGGCCGAAGCGTGACGACCCGGTCGTGGCCGGCGAGGTCCCGGCCGACGCCGATGACCTCGAATCCCGCCTCCTGCGCGAGAGGGGTCAGGGCGTTTCCCTGATCGTAGCCGATCTCCAGCACGAGCGCGCCGTGCGCCGAGAGCAGGCCCGGCCGCCGCGCGACATCCGCGAGGATCGCCCGGTAGGCGTCGAGGCCGTCGGCCCCGCCATCAAGGGCGGCGCGCGGATCGTGCCCGCGCACCTCCGGTTCGAGCGTTTCGATGACGGGGGCGGCAATGTAGGGCGGGTTCGAGACGATGAGGTCGAACGGCCCCTTCAGCGCATCGAGCCAGGAGCCGCACAGGAAGGCGGCCCGATCGGCGACACCGTTCGCCGCCGCGTTCCGCCGGGCGACCGCCAGTGCCGCCGCCGACCGGTCGAGGCCGATGCCGAGCGCCCCCGGCCGCTCGTGCAGCAGAGCCACGAGGATGCAGCCGGATCCGGTGCCGAGATCGATCAGGCGCAGCGGCTGCTCGGGCAGCAGGCGGAGGGCCGTCTCCACCACGCTCTCGGTGTCGGGCCGCGGCACCAGCGTCTCCGGGCCGAGGGCGAAGGGCAGCCCCCAGAACTCCCAGGCGCCGAGGATCCGCGCTACCGGCTCACCCGCAAGCCGCCGTTCCGCCGCATGCCGGAGTGCCTCCGCACCGGCCGCACCGATCGGTTCGCGCCCGCGCAAGCTCAGGTCGAGGGGAGTGAGCGAAAGGGCGTGCAGGGCGAGGAAGCGCGCGTCCGAGCGCGCATTCGGCAACCCGGCCTCCTCGAAGGTCCGGACAAGGTGCCGCAGCGCGGCCTCTCGGGGAAGCGTCGCAGCAAAGCGGGGGCTCATACCGGCCCCTGCCGTCACGCCATTCCCTCGGCGGCCAGCAACTCGGCCTGATGCTCGGTCACCAACGCGTCGATCACCTCGTCGAGCGCCTGGCCGGCCATGACCTCCTCCAGTTTGTAGAGAGTCAGGTTGATGCGGTGGTCGGTGACGCGGCCTTGCGGGAAATTGTAGGTGCGGATGCGCTCCGAACGATCGCCGGAGCCGACCTGCGCCTTGCGGTCGGCGGCCCGCGCCGAATCCTTGGCGGTGCGCTCGGCATCGAACAGCTTCGAACGCAGGAGGGACATCGCCCGGGCGCGGTTCTTGTGCTGCGAGCGCTCCTCCTGGACGAACACCACCACGCCGGTCGGCATATGGGTGATGCGGATCGCCGATTCCGTCTTGTTGACGTGCTGGCCGCCGGCGCCCTGCGCCCGCATGGTGTCGATCTTCAGGTCGGCCTCGTTGACGACGATGTCGACCTCTTCCGCCTCCGGCAGCACGGCGACCGTGGCGGCGGAAGTGTGGATGCGCCCCTGCGTCTCGGTGTCGGGCACGCGCTGGACGCGGTGGGCCCCGCTCTCGAACTTGAGGCGCGAGAACACCGAGCGGCCCTTCACTTCGGCCACGACCTCGCGATAGCCGCCGGCCGTGCCCTCGCTCTCCGAGATCACCTCGACGCGCCAGCCCTTCGACTCGGCGTATTTCGCGTACATGCGAAACAGGTCGCCCGCGAACAAAGCCGCCTCGTCACCGCCGGTGCCGGCGCGGATTTCGAGGATCGCGCTCTTCTCGTCGGCCGCATCCTTGGGCAGCAGGATCAGTTGCAGCGCACGGTGGGCCTGTTCGAGCGCACCTTCCGCCTCCGGCTTCTCCTCGGCGGCGAGCGCGCGCATCTCCGGATCGCCGCCCGGCTCGTCGATCATCGCCCGGATGCCGGCCAGGTTGGCCTCAGCCAGACGATAATGATGGATCGCGGCCACGACGCCGTCGAGTTCGGACAATTCGCGGGAGAGCTGCACGATGCTCCCGGCATCGGCCGAACCGTCGGCGAGCTGCGCCGTAACGATGTCGTGCCGCGCCAGGATGGCGTCGAGGCGATCGGAGGGAATGGGGGTCATCGCCTGTCAGGATACTCGTCGATGGTGCGCGTCAAATCGGAAGGGGACGGGGCGGATCGCACGGCCGCTTCGGCTGGCTCGCCGGAACGGCAAGGTTCATGGCGGTCCGACCGGCACCCGTTACCCGTGCGGCGACCGGGAGGGAAGATGCGCCGGGTCCGGTCCGCCGCGCATCGGGGTCGTTCACGGGCCGCTCAAGCCGCAGCGGACCACGCAGACGCCGCAAGGACGACCTCCGCCGGCACGTTCACCCAGGTCTCGCCGTCGGGCGCGGGGTTGGCGGCGAGCCAGTCGCCGACGATCCGGTAACCGAGAGTGTATCCGAGCCAGCGCGGATGGCGCCCGCCGGCTCCGAAGAACCAGCCGGCGTGATCGTGATCGGGCGCCCGGAGTTCCGCCGCACTCGGGAGATGGTCCCGCAGAGCCGCGTCGTCCAGGGCGCATTCCCAGGGCTCGGGAGGGCCTGCGAAGAGCGTCCCGGCGAACTGTCCGGCCAGTCCCTCGCTGACGAGCGCCTCGCCCAGCGTGCGCCCGTATCCAGGGCCGGCGTAGCGCCGGCAATGGTGCACCTCGTGGGCGATCGTCCGCCGGATGTCGCCGGTGTCGAGGCTCGCCGCGAAGTTCGGATTGAGCGGATCGACGGTGAGCGCGCACAGACCCGGACGATAGGCGCGGCCGGCCGTGCCGACCTCCGGGATGACCGCCCCGGCCACGCGTTCCACGAGAATATCCATCCGGAACGGCGGCAGGACGCCGGCCACGGCGTGCCGGGCCGTCTCGATCTCGGCCGCGATCCGCTCGCGCCAGGGCGCGAGGTCGCCCTCGGCCTCCAGCCAGTGCAGGTGCCAGTCCAAAGAATCCTCCGACCTAAATCGGCACGCCGCTCGCCTTGGCATAGGCGGCGAGCGCAGGCCGGACCGAGGCGCCGTCGGTCACCCGAGTCAGCTCGGCCTGGATCAACGCGGCGACCTCGCCGGCATCGGCGGAGAGAACCATCGCCTTGACCGGGCCGATCGAGGCCGGCGACATCGAGAAATCACGGAAGCCGAGGCCGATCAGCGCCAGCGCCTCGAGCGGGCGCCCGCCGATCTCGCCGCAGACGGTGGCCGGACATCCCTGCGCCGCGGCGCGCTCGGCGATGAGGCGGAAGGCGCGCATCGCCGCCCCACACAGGGGATCGAAGCGGTTGGCCACGCGCCGGTTCTCGCGATCGACCGCGAACAGGAACTGCATCAGGTCGTTCGAGCCGACCGAGAGGAAATCCGCCTCGCGGGCGATCTCATCGATCTGGAACAGCAGCGAGGGCACCTCGACCATCGCGCCGAGGCGGCAATCGCTCGGCAGGGCGTAGCCGTGGCGGCGCAAGTGCGCCTTCTCGCGCTCGACGATGTCGCGGGCGCGGGTGAATTCCTCGACGGTGGCGACCATCGGGAACATGATCTTGATCGGGCGCCCGGCCGCAGCCTTCAGCAGCGCGCGCAACTGCACTCGCAGCAAAGCCGGCCGGTCGAGGCCGATGCGGATCGCCCGCCAGCCGAGCGCCGGGTTCTCCTCCTCGAGCGCCGGCATGTAGGGGAGGATCTTGTCGCCGCCGATGTCGAGGGTGCGGATCGTGACCGGAAGGTCGCCGGTCGCCGAATAGACCGCCTCATAGAGCGTCTGCTGCTCGGCCGCCGAGGGCATCCGCTCGGCGATCATGAATTGCAGCTCGGTGCGGAACAGGCCGACGCCCTCCGCCCCGGTCTCGTGCAGATGGGTCAGGTCGACGAGGAGGCCCGCGTTGAGGTGCAGGCCGATCTTTACGCCGTCGCGGGTGACGGCGGGCACGTCGCGCAGGGCCCGGTACTGCTCCTGCCGCCGGGCGCGCAGGCGCACCATCTCGGCGTAGGACGCCTCGACCTCGGGTGTCGGCCGGATCTGCACCTCGCCCGACAGACCATCGACGATGATCGCGTCGCCGGCATCGCACAGGCTCGTGGCGTTGGCGATCTCGCCGACCGCCGGGATGCCGAGCGCGCGGGCGACGATGGCGATGTGGCTCGTCGGCCCGCCCTCCTCCAGCACCACGCCGCGTAAGCGCGCCCGGTCGTAGTCGAGGAGTGCGGCCGGCCCCATGGAGCGGGCGACCAGGATCGCGTTCTCCGGCAGGCCGTCGCCGTTCCGCCCCTCCTGGCCGACGAGGCGGCGCAGCAAACGGTTGGCGAGGTCGTCGAGATCGTGCAGGCGGTCACGTAGATAGGGGTCGCTCTGGCGCAGCATCCGGGCGCGGTTGTCCGACTGCACCCGCTCGACCGCGGCCTCAGCGGTCAAGCCCGACTGGACCGCCTCGCGCATCCGCCGCAGCCAACCCTTGTCGTGGGCGAACATCCGCACGGTCTCGAGGATCTCGCGGGACTCGCCCGAACTGAGGCCGTCGCCGCGTTCGACCAGCTCGTCGATCGCCGAGCGCACGTCCTCGATCGCCTCTTCGAGCCGCTCCATCTCGCGCTCGACGTTTTCGGCGATCAGCAGCTTCACGACGATGCGCGGCTCGTGCAGCACGACGTGGCCGAGGCCGATCCCGTCGGCGAGCGCGACGCCGCGCTGGCTCACCGGGCGCCGCGCCGCGGTGCCGGCGCCGGGCGACAGCGCCTGGAGTTCGCCCGAGGCGATCAGCTCCGCCAGCACCATGGCGGTGGTCTGGAGCGCCTCGATCTCCTCCTCGGAATAGACGCGGTAGGTCTTGTTCTGGACCACCAGCACGCCGAGCGTATTCCCGGCCCGCAGCAGCGGCACGCCGAGGAAGGCGTGGTAGATCTCCTCGCCCGTTTCCGGGCGATACGAGAACGAGGGGTGCGACTGCGCGTCGGAGAGCGCCAGCGGTTCGGCAGTCTTGGCGATCAGGCCGACGAGGCCCTCGTCGGCGCGCATGCGGGTGATGTGGACCGCGTCGCGGTTCAGACCCTCGGTTGCAAACAGTTCGAGGGTGTTGTCATCGCGCACCACGTAGACCGAGCACACCTCGGCGATCACGTTCGCCGCGATGAGGACGACGATCCGATCAAGACGCTGCTGCGGACTGACCGGCTCCGCCATGGCTTCGCGGAGCCGGCGCAGCAGCAGGCGCGGGCCTCCGGGCGCAGCGGGCATCGTGTCGTCAATCCGGGTCGGCCGGCGCAACCCTGGCTGGTGAGCCGTGGGGCCGACGCCGACGGGAACGGTCAGGCCTGGTCGAGGCCGTATAGCGAGTGGAGCGTGCGCACGGCAAGCTCCGTGTAGGCAGCGTCGATCAGGACCGAGAACTTGATCTCGGAGGTGGTGATCGCGCGAATGTTGATACCCTTCTGAGCCAGCGCCCGGAAGGCCTTGGCTGCAACGCCTGCATGCGAACGCATGCCGACGCCGATCGCCGAAACCTTCACGACATCGGTGGCGCCCTCGATCTGGCCGAACTGGATCGTGTCGCGCTGGGCGTCGAGGATGGCGCGGGAGCGCTCGTAATCGGCTGCCGGCACGGTGAAGGTCATGTCGGTGGTCGATTGGTCGCCCGACACGGTCTGGATGATCATGTCGACGTTGATGTTGGCATCCGCCAGCGGGCCGAAGATCGCCGCGGCGATGCCGGGGCTGTCCTTCACGGCGCGCAGGGTGATCTGCGCCTCGTCCTTCGAGAAGGCGATGCCGGTGATGATCTGCTGTTCCACGATTTGGTCCTCGTCGCAGATGAGGGTGCCCGGCCGCGCGGCATCGGGGGGATCGAAGGAGGAGCGCACGGTGGTCGGCACCCGGTGCACCATGGCGAGCTCGACGGAGCGCACCTGGAGCACCTTGGCACCCAGGGACGCCATCTCCAGCATCTCCTCGAAGGTCACGCGCTCCATGCGCTGGGCCTTGGGCACCACGCGGGGATCGGTGGTGTAGACCCCGTCCACGTCGGTGTAGATGTCGCAGCGCTCGGCGCCGATGGCGGCGGCGATCGCCACGGCCGAGGTGTCCGAACCGCCGCGTCCCAGCGTCGCGATCCGGCCGGTCTGCGCATTCACGCCCTGGAAGCCGGCAATGACGGCGACCTCGCCGCGCTTGAAGCTCTCGTCGAGATTCGTCGGGTCGATGCCCTCGATCCGGGCCGAGCCATGCGCATCGGAGGTGTGGATCGGGATCTGCCAGCCCTGCCAGGAGCGGGCCTTGATCCCGTCCTTGTTGAGCGCGATGGCCAGCAACCCCGAGGTGACCTGCTCGCCCGAGGCCACGACCGTGTCGTACTCCGCCGCGCCGTAGAGCGGGTCGGCATCCTTGACCCAGCCGACCAGTTCGTTGGTCTTGCCCGACATCGCCGAGACCACGACCGCGACTTCGTAGCCGGCCGCGACCTCGCGGGCGACGTGGCGCGCCACGTTGCGGATGCGATCGACGGTGGCGACGGAGGTGCCGCCGAATTTCATCACCAAACGGGGCATGTCGCGTCCGGTCTGCTCATCTTGTCCTTCCGGTGCCGGCCGCGAGGCCGACGCGCCGCGCCACACGGAAAACAACACGGCGCGGCTGTACCGGGGATGCGACCGGCGGGTACAAGGGGCCCCCGGCCGTGTCAATCGGACGGACGGCAGGTTCAAACGATACGAAAGTGAGCCGGATGACGGGCGCCTCGATCGACCGGGACGAAGTGGCGCGCTTCGACGCCCTGGCCGCGCGCTGGTGGGACGAGCGCGGGCCGATGGCGGTTCTGCACAAGTTCAACCCCGTCCGGGTCGGCTACATCCGCGACGAGGCCTGCCGGGTCTTCGACCGCGACCCGGCCGCGCCCTTCCCCCTTGAGGGCCTGACGGTCATCGATATCGGCTGCGGCGGCGGCGTGCTGTCGGAGCCGCTGGCCCGGCTCGGCGCCACGGTCACGGGCCTCGATCCGGCGACCGGCAACATCGCGGCGGCCCGCGCCCATGCGGAAGCGGAAGGCCTCACCATCGACTACCGCGACGAGACCATCGAGGCGGTGGCCGCGCGCGGAGAGCGCTTCGACATCGTGCTCGCCATGGAAGTGGTCGAGCATGTCTCCGACCGCGCCGGCTTCCTGCGCGCCTGCTGCACGACGGTGAAGCCCGGCGGCTTGCTGTTTGCCGCCACCCTCAACCGGACCATGCGCTCCTTCGCGCTCGCCATCGTCGGCGCCGAATACGTGCTGCGCTGGCTGCCGCGGGGCACTCACGATTGGGAGAAGTTCGTAACGCCGCGGGAACTCTCCGCCGACATCACGGCAAGCGGCCTCACCGTCACCGACACGACCGGCGTGGTCTACAATCCGCTGGGCGATTCCTGGCGCGCGAGCCGCGACACGGGGGTGAACTACATGGTGGCGGCGCACCGCCCCGCCTGAACGAAGCGGACGGGCATTCGTTGACGGTTCTCCCAGGCAGAACGGAGACCCTCGGACATGCTCGAAAAGCTTCCGCACGCCGTCGGCGAGGCCCTGTCCGGCCTGAGGGCCGGCGCGGAGAAAGCCGCCTTCCATACGGTTGCAGTCGAGGCCCCCGCCACGCTCCGCGTGACGAGCGAGGCTTTCGCCGACACCGCACCGATCCCCGGCCGCTACACCGCGGACGGCGACGGGCTGTCGCCGCCGCTCGCCATCGCCGGGGTGCCGGACGGGGCCGCGGCACTCGTCCTGTTCGTGGAGGACCCGGACGCGCCCTCCCCTCACCCCTTCGTCCACCTCATCGCCTGGAACCTGAGGCCTGAGGCCCAAAACCTTCCCGAGGGGGCGTTCGCGAGCCCGGCGGGTGCGGGCGTCCGACACGATCTCGGCCGCAACTCCTTCCAGAAGGACGGCTGGCTGCCGCCGGACCCGCCGACCGGCCACGGGCCGCACCATTACCTGTTCCAGGTCTTCGCCCTGGCCCGCCCCGCCGATCTGCCCGCCTCGCCGGGCCGCGGCGCCCTGCTCGACGCGCTCCGGGACAACGTGATCGCCAAGGGCCTGCTGACGGGGACCTACGAGCGGACCTGAATGTCTTGAGGCGTGCGTATCTTGCGTTCACCGCGCGCGAGCGGGCATGACCTTGGTTGAACGCGGCACCCCGCCTGCGCCCGCCCGCACGCCGGGCGCGGCGATGCGGGACGACCGGCGATGTGAGGGAGACGGCGCGGAATGAAGGCCCTGGTGTGCAGCCGGCTCGGCGGGCCGGAGGATCTCGGCATCGAGGACCTGCCCGATCCGGTGCCGGGCCCCGGCGAGGCGCTGGTGCGGGTGCGGGTCGCGGCGCTGAACTTCTTCGACACGCTCATCATCGCCGGGCGCTATCAGGTGAAGCCCGAACTGCCATTCTCCCCCGGCGGTGAGGCCTGCGGCGTGATCGAGGCCCTGGGCCCCGACGCGGAGGGCTTCTCCGTCGGCGACCGGGTGATGGTCCATCTCAGCCACGGCACCGCTCGGGAGCGGATCGCGGTCTCGGTGAAGCGCCTCGCGCGGGTGCCGGAGGCCGTCTCCGACGCCGTCGCCGCCGGGCTCTCGATCACCTACGGCACGACGCTCCATGCGCTCCGGGACCGCGCCGGCATCCGGCCGGGCGAAACCCTCGTCGTGCTCGGCGCCTCGGGCGGCGTCGGGCTCGCCGCGGTCGAACTCGGAAAGCTGCTCGGCGCGCGCGTCATCGCCTGCGCCTCCTCGCCCGAAAAGCTCGAAACCGCCCGCGCCCACGGCGCCGACGACCTCGTCGATTACCGGGCCGACAACCTGCGCGAGGCCTTGAGGCGCCTCGCGGGCGAGCGCGGTGTGGACGTGGTCTACGACGCAGTCGGCGGAGATCTGGCCGAGCCGGCCATGCGGTCACTTGGCTGGAAGGGCCGTTTCCTCGTGATCGGCTTTGCCGCGGGCGAGATCCCGAAATTTCCCCTCAACGTCATCATGCTCAAGGGCATCGACGTGCAGGGCGTCCATTGGGGGGCCTTCGTCGAGCGCGAGCCGGAGGCGCATGCGGAAAACCAAGCCCAACTGCTCGCCTGGGCGGCCGAGGGCAAACTCACCGTGAAGGTACACGGCGTCTATCCGCTTGACGCCTACGCGGAGGCGCTCGGCGTCCTCGTCCGCCGCGAGGCGGTCGGCAAGGTGTTGCTCGACCTCAGGGGCTAGAGCGTCATCCCGAAAGCCGGCAACCAGCTTTCGGGATGATGCTCCAGGTCCAGGCTTGGCCGGAGAGGATCGGAGCAGGCCTGCAAGGCTCCGCGCCGCGGTAGCGAACCGACATCTTGCGTCCGAGAAGAGCGCACGGAGGTCTCGCCCCGTGCATTTCGAACCCAGTGGTTGGCGAGGCCCGGTATCGAGGCATCCGCCGCCAGCCTTTCAGGCCCTCCGCGGAAATCCACCTTCAACGGGGAAGCTTCGACGCAGGGACAACTATAAGATTTTTAACACTTGTAATTGATAAATCGAAGAGGCGGCACGGCCCGTTTTTTTCAGGTCAATCACATGCGTTTGAAGTTCGGCTTCATCGTTGCGATGCAGCTCGTCGTCGGTTGCCTTACATCCGCTGCGGCCGAATCCCAGAGCCTCGACGCCCTCAAGGCCGCCTACAAACGCCCGACGCACATCCCGTTTCCCGAGGAGGCGCCCTACTCGCCGCAGCTGGCGACGATGGGCAAGATGCTGTTCTTCGATCCCCGCCTCAGCGGCAAGCAGAACCTGAGCTGCGCGAGCTGCCACAACCCGTCCTTCGGGTTCGAGGTGCCGGTTCCCGGCGCGATCGGCGCCACCAACAAGCCACTCGCCCGCAAGGCCCCCTCAGTGCTGAACGCCGCCTGGATCCCGACCCTGTTCTGGGACGGGCGCGCGCCCGACCTCGAAACCCAGGCGATGGGCCCGATCACCGCCGACGCCGAGATGGACGGCAAGTTTCCGGAGATCATCGCCCGCCTCAAGCGCATCCCCGAATACAAGGCGTCGTTCGACGCGCTGTTTCCCGGCAAGGGCGTGACGCAGGACACGATCCTGACGGCCATCGCCACCTATGAGCGGACCGTGGTCTCCGGTTGGGCGCCGTTCGACCGCTGGATCGACGGCGACGAGGCGGCGATGTCGAGCGAGGCCAAGCGCGGCTTTGCCCTGTTCACCGGCAAGGCCGCCTGCGCCGGCTGCCATACCGGTTGGAACTTCACCGACAACAAGTTCCACGATCTCGGGATCGACACCAACGATATCGGCCGCGCCGCCTTCGATCCCGACGACCGCTACGCCAAGCACGCCTTCAAGACGCCGGGCCTGCGCAACCTGAGCTACCGGGCGCCGTTCGGGCATGCGGGGCAGTTCGCAGATCTCGAAGCGATCATCGCGCACTACGAGAATGGCGGCCTGCCGCGTCCCTCGCGGTCGCCGCTGATGAAGCCGATCAGCCTCAGCGACGGCGAGCGCGCGGACCTGATCGCCTTCCTGCGCTCGCTGACCGCGGACCAGACCGAGACGGCGCTGCCGAACCTGCCGAACTGATCGGCCTGCGCCGCGCCCACACGCCCCATTCCGAAGAACGACGAGACGAATCCGCAATGTCGATTCGCCACAAGATCCTGTTGCCGCTCCTCGGCTTCATGCTGCTCGGCGGGCTCCTGTCCGCGGTGACGGGCCTCACGGGCCTCTCTGCTTTCGGGGAACTCTCGGATCTCGCCGGGCGCACGGTCGAGGCGAGCGAGGCCAGCCGCACCGCCCGCGATCGTTTCCGCCGGGCCGAAGCCCTGGTGGCGCGGGTCACCGCCATGACCGACCTTCTCGACGTGAAGCGGATCGGCGGCGAGTTCACCCAGAATGCCGACGCCCTCGATGCGGGGCTCGGCCGCCTGAAGGCCTCGGCCCTCTCCGAGCGGATGCTCGCCCTGTCCAACACCGCCGAGGCCGAGGCCCAGCAATGGCGCGCGAGCGCGGAGATCCTGCTGGGTCTGCGCAAGGCGCGGGAGATCCCGACCCTGGCGGTGATGGCACGCCACAGCACCGCGATCGGCCGCGACCTCGATGAGGCCGTGGCCCTGGCCGGCCGGGAGGCGCAGGCGCAGATCGAGGCCACGGGCGCGGCGATGGCGTGGAAGATCTGGCTGATGCTCGGCCTTTCTGCCGTGACCATCGCGGCTGGTTCCGGCGCGGCGTGGTGGCTGGCCGGCACCCTGTCGAAGCCGCTCGTCAGACTGGCGGGCGACACGACCCGGCTCGCGGGCGGCGACCTCGACGTCGCCCTGCCGGCCACGAACCGCCAGGACGAGATCGGTGCGATGATCGCCGCCGTTCAGGTCTTCAAGGACAACCTCATCCGCAGCCGTACCCTCGAAGCCGAGACGGCCCAGGCCGGCGCCGCGGCCGAGCGCCGGGCGATGGTGCGCAGCCTCGCCGACGGCTTCGAGGCCTCGGTCGGCCGCATCGTCGGCACGGTCGGCACCTCCGCCGCCCAGCTCAAAGAGACCGCCCGGACGATGAGCGCCACCGCCGGGCAGACCGCCGAGCGGTCCGCCCGGATGAGTGCCGCCGCCGGCGAGGCCGCGACCAACGTCGATGCCGTGGCGGCGGCGACCGAGCAGCTCGGTGCCTCGGTCTCGGAGATCGGCCGTCAGATGCAGGAATCGGCCAACCTCGCCCGCGGGGCGGTGACGGAGGCCGACCGGACGGCCGGCGTGGTGCGCGAACTCAGCGCCGCCACCGGGCAGATCGGCGAGATGGTCGCCCTGATCTCGAACATCGCCAGCCAGACCAACCTTCTGGCACTGAACGCGACCATCGAGGCGGCGCGCGCCGGCTCGGCCGGGCGGGGCTTCGCGGTGGTGGCCTCCGAGGTGAAGGCGCTGGCCACGCAGACGACGCGGGTGACCGACGAGATCACCGGGCAGATCGCGCGCATCCAGGGGGTGACCGGTCAGGCGGTGGCGGCGATCGGCGGCATCACCGCGCGGATCGGCGAGATCGACACGGTCGCCGCCTCGATCACCGGCGCCGTCGGTGAGCAGGGCGCGGCCACGGGGGAGATCGTCCATCGGGTCGGCCGGACCGCGCAGGGCACCCGCGCCGTCACCGGCCATGTCGCGGAGGTCGCCGAGGCCGCGGAGCAGACGGGCTTCGCCGCCGACCACGTCCTGCAGGCCGCCTCAGACATGTCGGACCAAGCCGAGCAGCTGCGCCAGGAGGTCGCCCGCTTCCTCGTCAACGTCAGGGCCGCGTAGGCGGTTCGGCGGTTCCGTTCCTAGAATGCACGGAAGCCGGCCAATGGCCGGCTTTTCCGCATTTGGAGAGGCCAATTCGCTCTGCCACGCCGGCCAGCCGGCGATGAAGGACGGGATCGTTGTCGATCAGCCTCAGCGGTCGAGCCGCGCCAGCGCCGCGGCGATCCGGGCCGCGCCCGGTCCCCCGCCCGCGGCCACGGCGTGGCGGCGGTCGAGGGCGATGGCGCCGCGGTGGCTGGCATGGGTGATGGCGATGGCGAGCGCGTCGGCCGCGTCGGCGACCTTGAACTCGGCCTTCGGCAGCAGGAACTTCACCATCGCCTGGATCTGAACCTTCTCCGCATGGCCGTTCCCGGCCACGGTCTTCTTCACGAGGTTGGCGGCATACTCCGCCACCGGCAGGCCGGCGAGCGCGGGCACCAGCAGCGCCACGGCGCGGGCATGGCCGAGCTTGAGCGTGGCCTGCGCGTCCTTGTTGACGAAGGTCTCCTCCACCGAGACCTCGTCGGGCGTGTAGGTCGTGACGATGCGGGTCAGGCCCTCGTGCAGCTCGCGCAGGCGCAGGGCCAGCGGCAGGTCGCCGTCGGACGTGACGACGCCGCAGGCGAGGTAGGACAGCTTGCTGCCCCGGGCCGTGATCAGGCCCCAGCCGGTGCGGCGCAGGCCGGGGTCGATGCCGAGGATGCGGACGTCCGTGGTCATGGCCTCGGCCTCCTTCAGAGCATCGATCCGGTACGGCACATATCGTGAACGAAGCGTTGCCGCAAACGCGGCTGGCCCGCCGCGCCCCGGCTTACTGGAGCTTGAACTCGCCCTCCAGCCGGAGGGACACCTCATCGCCGAGCAGCGGCAGGAAGGCGTTCACGCCGAACTCAGAGCGCTTGATCACCGCCCAGCCGTCGAAGCCGACCGAGTAGAGCTTATCGACCGGGTTGACGCCCGCCTGGTTGAAGGTGGCATCGAACGAGACCGGCTTCGAGACGCCGCGCAGGGTCAGGGTGCCGTTGACGCGCGCCGTGGTTGGGCTCGTCGGCTCGACCGACGTGCTGAGGAAGGTCGCCTCGGGAAACTTCTCGACGTCAAGGAAATCCGGCGTCTTCAGGTGCGCGTTGAGCCGGTCGTTGAGCCCGTTGCCGCTGCCGGTGCCGATCTTGACGGAAAGGCTGCTCTTGGCCGGCGCTGCGGGATCGAGGACGAGGTCGCCGGACACCTCCGTGAACTGGCCGTAATAGGTCGAGAAGCCGAGATGGCTGATCGACCACGTGATCTTGCCGTGCGCCGGATCGAGCCGGTAGCGCCCGGCCTTCACCTGCCCCGGATCCTTGGTCAGGGCGGGTGCCGTTCCCTGGGCGGCCTCCTGTGCGTGCGCAAAGCCGGGCGCGGCGAGAGCGAAACCCGCCAGCAGGAGGGCGGCGAGGGCGAGCGTGCGCTTCATGCGGTCACCTTGTCGGTTGTGCCGCCACGACGGATATGGCCTTAGGCCAAGCGCGGCAACGGACCCTTCGAGGATCGACGGTTCACATGATCGGCAAGCTCAAGGGAATCGTCGATTCCTACGGAGAGGATTTCGTCATCCTCGACGTGAACGGCGTCGGCTACGTCGTCCACTGCTCCGCCCGGACCCTGCAGCGCCTGCCCAAGCCCGGCGAGGCGACGGATCTGGCCATCGAGACGCATGTGCGCGAGGACATGATCCGCCTCTACGGTTTCCGCGTCGATGCCGAGCGGGAATGGTTCCGCCTGCTCCAGACGGTGCAGGGGGTCGGCACCCGCGTGGCGCTCGGCGTGCTCTCGGTGCTGGAGCCGGCCCAGCTCGCCACCGCCATCGCCACCGGCGACAAGGGCGCCGTGGCCCGCGCCCCCGGCGTCGGCCCGCGGCTTGCGGCCCGTCTCGTCGCCGAGCTGAAGGACAAGGCGCCCGCCTTCAGTCCCATCGATCCGGCGCTCATCGCCCTGACCGGTGCCGTCGAGGACAGGACCGCGCCGCAACCGGTCGCGGACGCGATCTCGGCCCTGGTCAATCTCGGCTACGCCCAGATCCAGGCCTCGGCCGCCATCGCCGCCGCCCTGAAGGGCCTCGGCGAGGAGGCCGGAACGGTGGAGGCCAAGACTCTGATCCGGCTCGGGCTGCGGGAGCTGGCTCGATAGACCGTCGTCCTGGATATCGGATCCAGGACGACGGTCTAACATTTTGTTTTCACATCATTTTTTCCGAAAGCCGGACGCCACCTTTCGGGATGATGCTCTAGCCTGGACGAAAGCGCCTCAACCGCCCTCGTCGAAAGGCGGCGGCTGAAGGCGCTGCCACGCGGAGGCGATCCGCTCCGGCTTCACCTCCAGCGCCTCGGCGCAGGCGAGAAGCGACGGTTCGTCGCTCATGACGTGGTCGAGTACGGCGCCGAGAAAGCCGGGGTCATGCATGCTTTCGCGCAGCGTTCCGGGCTCCAGGCCGCTGGCGGCGATGAACCGAAACAACCGGTCCTCGTCGGCGGCGAGCCATCCGAGCACCTCGACCGCGAGACGCTCGCTCGGGCCATCACTATGATCAAGTTTGCGTTTCATCAACGAGTAGCAGTTTAAGAGAGTAAGAGGGCCGGGCCACGGGTTGGAACGCCATCGCGACCGCGCCGGAGCAGGTCATGAAGAAAACCGTTCTCATCGTTGAAGACAACGAGCTGAACATGAAGCTCTTCAACGATCTGCTGGAGGCGCATGGCTACGCGACCCTCAAAACCGCCAACGGTATCGAGGCGATTGAACTCGCGCGCGCGCACCACCCAGACTTGATCCTCATGGACATCCAGCTTCCCGAAGTCTCGGGCCTGGAGGTGACAAAGTGGCTCAAGGACGACGACGACCTTCGTAACATTCCCGTGATCGCCATCACCGCTTTTGCAATGAAAGGCGACGAGGAACGCATTCGTGAAGGCGGATGCGAGGCATATTTGTCCAAACCGATCTCGGTTGCGAAGTTTTTGGCAACGGTCCGTCGGTACATTGGCGATGACGGCGCTCCCTGAGACCTCTTCGGACTGAACGCCGTCGCGGTCGTGAAGGCCGCGCCTCGGAGGAAAGATGTCCGCTCGCGTCCTGATCGTGGATGATCTCTACCCCAACGTCCGGCTGCTCGAGACGAAGCTGTCTCTCGAATATTTCGACGTGGTCGTGGCGATGAATGGGCCAGACGCCCTGGCCATTTGCGAGAAGGGCGAATGCGACGTCGTTCTCCTCGACGTGATGATGCCGGGCATGGACGGCTTCGAGGTCTGCCGCCGGCTCAAGTCCAACCCCGCCACCGCCCACCTGCCGGTGGTGATCGTCACCGCCCTCGATCAGCCCGCCGACCGGCTGCGGGGTCTGGATGCGGGCGCCGACGATTTCCTGACCAAGCCCATCGACGACACCGCGCTGATGACGCGGGTGCGCAGCCTCGTGCGGCTGAAGGCGGTGACGGACGAGCTGCGCTCGCGCGCCCTGGAGACGCGCGAGATCGGCGGCCCCGATCCCCTGGTTCTCGCTGCGGCCGATACCGGCGAAGGTGCGCGCATTCTCCTCGTCGAGGACCGGGCGAGCGCCATCGACCGCATCGGCACGGCGCTCGCTCAGCATCATCAGGTCACCGTGGAGACCGACCCGCACCGCGCCCTGGTGCGGGCGCCGGAAGGCGGCTTCGACCTCGCCCTGGTGAGCCTCGATCTCGAAGGCTTCGATGGCTTGCGCCTGTGCAGCCAGCTCCGCTCGCTGGAGCGGACCCGCAGCATGGCGCTCATCATGCTCGGCGAGATGCACGAGAAGGCGCGGATCACCCGCGGCCTCGAATTCGGCGTCAACGACTACCTGCTGCGTCCGGTCGACCGCAACGAGCTGATCGCGCGCGTGCGCACGCAGGTGCGGCGGCGCCGCTTTTCCGAGACGCTGCGCGGCGCCCTCCACGCCTCGATGGAACTGGCGATCACCGACGACCTGACCGGCCTGCACAACCGGCGCTACCTCGACCGCCATCTCGGGCCGGTCTTCGGCGAGGCGGCCCTGCAGCAGAAGGGCCTTGCCTGCCTGCTCCTCGACATCGACCGCTTCAAGCTGATCAACGACACCTATGGCCACGAGGCCGGCGACGAGGTGCTGCGCGCCTTTGCCGAGCGCATCCGCCAGTATGTGCGGCCGATGGATATCCTCGCCCGCTACGGCGGTGAGGAGATCGTGATGGTGGTGCCCGGCGCCGAACTGCCCGATGCCCGCGCCATCGCCGAGCGCATCCGCCACCGGATCGAGGCGACGCCCTTCACCATCGACGGCGGGACGCGCGACATCGGCGTGACCGTCTCGGTCGGCGTCTCCGTGCGGCGGGCGACCGATACGGGTCCGGCCGACCTGCTCAAGCGTGCCGACACCGCGCTCTACCGCGCCAAGTCCTTCGGCCGGAACCGGGTCGAGGCGGCGGCGGCGTAGCGCCGGCGCAACCTCACTCGGGAGCCGGCGCCTCCACCGGGACCGCGGCGGGGGGAGACAGGCCGAGCAGCCGCGCGATCTCGTCACCCTCCGCGCCGCCCAGAAGGTCGGCGAGGGTGTAGCGGTCGAGAACCGCCAGGAAGGCGGCCAGCGCCTCACCCAGCGCCCGCCGCAGGCGACAGGGCGCGGTGATGGCGCAAGACCCTGCGGAAAAGCACTCGACCAGCGCGAGATCGTCCTCCGTCGCGCGGACGACGGCGCCGACGACGATCTCCCTCGGTGGCTTGGCGAGGCGCAAGCCGCCGCCCCGCCCCCGGATCGTCTGGATCAGCCCGAGCCGCCCGAGCTGATGCACCACCTTGGTGAGGTGGCTCTCCGAGATCCCATAGGCGCGCGCGATCTCCGCAATCGAACTCTGCTTCGGCTCGCGCAGGCCGACATAGATCAGGGTGCGCAGGGCGTAGTCGGTGTAGCGGGTCAGGCGCATGGCGGGTCCGAGCGACCTATAAGGTGCATTTCACTTGCATCTTTCCGGGAGCCGCGACAAAAGATTTATGTCGAATGAATCTTTGGATCCGACGATGCCCGCACCGCTCTCGCCCCAGACCGTCGCCACCGTCAAAGCCACCGTCCCGGCTCTCGAAACGCACGGGCTCGCCATCACCCGGCGCATGTATGAGCGCCTGTTCCAGAACGCCGAGATCCGCGATCTCTTCAACCAGTCGCACCACGGTGAGACCGGCTCGCAGCCCAAGGCGCTCGCCCTCGCTGTTCTGGCCTATGCCCGCAACATCGACAACCTCGGCGTGTTGACGGGCGCGGTGGAGCGCATCGCCCAGAAGCATGTCGCGCTCAACATCCTGCCGGAGCACTACCCCCACGTCGCCGACGCCCTGCTCGCAGCGATCCGCGATGTGCTCGGCGAGGCGGTCACGCCCGAGATCATCACGGCCTGGGGCGAGGCGTACTGGTTCCTGGCGGAACTGCTGATCGGCCGGGAGGCGACGATCTACCGGGATCAGGCGACCAGGGCCGGTGGATGGAACGGCTGGCGCGACTTCGTGGTCGAGAGCGTCACCCCGGAAAGCGAGACGATCCGCTCGTTCGTGCTGGTTCCCGCCGACGGCGGCCCGGTGCTGCGTCACGAGCCGGGGCAGTATCTCGGCTTCCTCCTCGACCTGTCGGGTCGGGGCGTATTGAAGCGGAACTACTCGATCTCCTGCGCACCGAACGCGCGCGCCTACCGCATCACCGTCAAACGCGAGGCCGCGACGGTGCATCCGGCCGGCCTCGTCTCGAACTGGCTGCACGCGCAAGCTCAGGTCGGAACCGTGCTGAAGGTCGCCGCCCCCGCGGGCGACTTCTTCCTCGACCGGGCGAGCGCCGAGCCGGTGGTTCTGGTCAGCGGCGGCGTCGGCCTGACCCCGATGGTCAGCATGCTGGAGAGCATCGCGGCGGAAGCGTCCGAGCGCCCGGCCTGGTTCGTCCACGGTGCCCTGAATGGGCGGGTCCACGCCATGGGCACGCATGTGCGCAGTCTCGTCGCGAACCGAGCGGCCCTGTCGGCCCATACTTTCTACGCGGAGCCGGAGCCGCAGGACCGGCCCGGCGAGGATTTCGACAGCGAGGGGTTGATCACGGCGGATTGGCTCGTCGCGAACACGCCCTCGGAGCGGGCGACCTACTATCTGTGCGGGCCCAAGCCCTTCCTGGCGGCTCTGGCGAACGGGCTGGCCCGTGCCGGCGTCCCTGCGGAGCGGGTCCGGTTCGAGTTCTTCGGCCCCGCCGACGAACTGTTGGACGAGGCACCCCGGCAGGCCGCCTAAGGCGGGACGGCCGCGCCGTGCGCGCGGTCAACCCGCTCCCGGATCGGTCTCGTCGCCCTGTGCCGGCGCACCGGGCTTGCCGTCGGTCTTCTCGTTGGGATCCTTGACCGCATCGGGGGCGCTGTTGGCGGGCTTGTGCCCGTCCCGGTGCTCCCGATCCGTCTCGCGGTCATCGCCGTTCTGCTTGTCCATGGTCGAGTTCCTCGAGGAGTAAGACTCTAGAGCATCGTCCCGAAAGGTGGCCACCGGCTTTCTGAAGAAGACGATGTCAAGACAAGAACCTAGAGCATCGTCCCGGATCCGATATCCAGGACGATGCTCTAGGCCGAAGCGGCTCAGGAATGCTTGGCCCGGTCGGGCTCACCCGCAACAGGCTCACCCTCGCGTGGACCGGCCGATGCCTTACGGTCGGAATGGCCGCCGGACGAACCGCCGATGGCGGGCGGCGTGTGCCCGGCCCCTCCACTGTCCTGGCCCTCGCTCCATTCACCGCGCCGCTCGGCATCGGAGCGCCCACCGGAGCCCTGCCCGGTGATCGCCGCCTGCTCGGCGGTCTGGTGGCCGCCGCCCGCTGGATGGGGGCCGCGTGAGCCGACCGCCTCGTCGGGCTTGCGGGTGCCGGTATTGCTCAGATCTTCGTCGGGCCGGTTCTCATTTCCCATCACGGCATCCCCCATCACGCTCGCCATGATGCTCTCCATGACGTGGCGGCTCTTCCTGGCCGACGGCGGCGGTGGCGCGCTCGATCGCTTCCTGGGCCGTCGCGTCGGGCTCGGAGCGGGAGGACGGATCGGAGATCCGGCGCAGATTTTCCGCGGGCGTCTCGGCCTCGGTCTGATCCACCGCGTCCTGGCCGTGGTGGTCCGTGCCGGAGGCGATGCGCGCCGTCTCGGCCGTCCCGTCGGGATTGCTCTTCAGGTCGCCTTGAGTCCGCGAGGGCACGCCCCTGTCGAGGGGCGAGTCGGTGCCGAAATCCTGGCCGTTGCGATCCGCATAGGCGTCGAACGCCTTCAGCGACGGCCGGTCGGGGGAAGTCTCCGTCATTCTTCGTCCTCCTGATCTGACCGGGACAACCATCCGGGACCGGAGGAGTTGCGGTGCGGGTCCGTCGCAGACCCGCACCGCGCGACGCGTGTCAGCCGATGCCCTCGAACAGCACCGATGAGATGTAGCGCTCGGCAAACGAGCAGGCGATGGTGACGATGCGCTTGCCCTGGAACTCGGGGCGGCCCGCCAGCTCCAGCGCCGCCGCGACGTTGCCGCCGGTCGAGATGCCGCCGGGAATGCCTTCGAACTTGGCGAGGTCGCGGGCGGTGTCGATCGCCTGCTGGTTCGTCACCTTGAGCACGCCGTCGAGGATGTCGGTATGCAGGTTGTCGGGGATGAAGCCGGCGCCGATGCCCTGGATCTTGTGGGGGCCGGGCTGGCCGCCGGAGATCACGGGGCTGTCGACCGGCTCCACCGCGAACACCTTGAGGCCCGGCAGACGCGGCTTGAGCACTTCGCCGACGCCGGTCACCGTCCCGCCGGTGCCGACACCCGCCACGAAGGCGTCGAGCTGGCCGTGGGTGTCGTTCCAGATCTCTTCCGCCGTGGTCTTGCGGTGGATCTCCGGGTTGGCCGGATTCGAGAATTGCTGCGGCATCACCGCCCCGTCGATCTCGCGCAGCAGCTCTTCGGCGCGGCCGATCGCACCCTTCATGCCCTGCGCGCCCGGCGTCAGTTCGAGCTGCGCACCGAGGAAGGCGAGCATCTTGCGCCGCTCCACCGACATCGTCTCCGGCATGACGAGGATCAGGCGGTAGCCGCGGGCGGCGGCGACGAAGGCCAGCGCGATGCCGGTGTTGCCCGAGGTCGGCTCGACCAGCGTGCCGCCGGGCTTGAGCCGGCCGGAAGCTTCCAGCGCGTCGATCATGTTGACGCCGATGCGGTCCTTCACGCTCGAGATCGGGTTGAAGAACTCGAGCTTGAGCAGGATCTCGGCATCGACGCCGCGCTCCTTGGTGAGCCGGTTGAGGCGCACGAGCGGGGTGTTGCCGATGGTCTCGGTGATCGAGCCGTAGACGCGGCCGTGTCCGGGCTTGCGCACGGTGTCCGGGGTCGAGGTGTCTGTCATCGTCTGTCCGCTCCCTGAGCGCTCCCGCGCCGCAACGGCCACCGGCCCGGTGCAGGAGCGCGCGCCAACATGAAAGGCTTTCACATCGGTCTGAGAGAAGACGACCGCCAGGGGGACAAAGCCGATGCGAAACCAGAAACTTAGCGCTCCCGCCGAAGCGAGGGCCACTGCGGCGACGCGTAACCGATTTCGCAAGCTCCGTCGAGCTTCCCGCCGGGCGGATACCAGTCTTTACACGGACTGCGCACGGCTGAGCTTTAGCAGAGAATTTTATTTTCCTTTTTGCCCGCCGGACGACAGTATTGTCATCTCAGTCACTCAAAATCGACGGGCCGGTTACGGTCCGAGATCGCGATTCAGGCGACGAGGAAGCGGGTGGCGAGGATCAGGATACCGATTCCCGAACTGGTGGCGAGGGCCGCCAGGGTCGCCGCACCCTCGTGGTGGGCGTGGACGAAGTCGTAACGCGCCGCGTGGAGGGCCGCGGGCCGCACCTTCGGGACGACGCGCTGGTGAACCCGGCCGATCCGCATTCCGTCTCTCCGCCTGAGCGGCCACGCGGAGCGCGACCGGGGAGCGCGAGGAAACGGCCCGGGAGACTGACGGAGGATGAATCTGGACGCCCGTCCGCGAATCGTCGTCAACGGGGACTTAAAACGATCACGCGCCGGCTCGTCCGAGGAACCGGCGCGGTGTTCGAGAAGGGGGCGCCTACAGGGCCCGATCGAACCGAAGCTCACCGTTCTGGCTGCGGATCACGAGCTGCGAACCGTCGAGGTCCCACTTGCCCGCCGTGCGCAGGGCGACGAGGAAGGCCTGCTCGGAGGCCGCCAGCGCTTTGTCGCAGGTCTTCTTGGTGAGGGCCAAGGGGCCGACGGCAAGGTGCTGCTCGCGCAGGGGGAAGGCGGTGGCGGTGAAGGTGTTGCAGCCACCATAGCCGCGCGCCCGGTACTGCGCGTCGATGATGAAGCTCGGGCGGTCGGCACCGGTGAACGGCTTGCCGTTCATGCTGACGGCGGTCCACATCGAGCCGAGGGGAAACATCTTCTCCGTCGGCTTCGCGCCGGGGACGTATTGCGGCTTCTTCTCGGGCTGCTTGCCCGCACCGAAACCGGACGAATTGCCGCCCATGCCCATTTGCGCCGTAGCCGGCACGGCCACGAGCGCGCCCGCGGCAACCGCGCAGGCCAGCGCGGCGGTCAGCATCCTGTTCATCGTTCAGCCCCCTGTCTGCTCGACTGCTTCACCCCGGAGCCCCCTCGGCCAGCGGCTCGGCTCTTCGCCCGACGCGTGGGCCGAGCCGGCGCGTGCTCCGTATCCTTCGGGCCGCGCTCCCTCTCGGCAGCCGGTCCTGGGCGCTAGGGGGAATCGGCACAGATTCAAGCACAATTATGGTCGAGACCGGCCTGAACCCCGGTTCAGCGGCGATCCCGTCCGTTTCGATGCGCCGCGAACCTTGTGCGGCAAGAATCCTCGCCCGACGAGTCTTCGGATGCGCGCGAAACGCCGTTTCTCACAAGCTTCGCCGAAACGAACCGGCTCGTCGGACCGTTGAACGATCCCGTGCCCCGTGGCGCGGGGCAGCATCTGCCAAGGATCGAGGAGAGCGGTTTGACGGGATCGGATGAAGGCGCGTCGAGCGGGGCCTCGCCCAACACGATGAACGCGGCCCAGTGCCGGGGTGCCCGCGGCCTGCTGGGATGGTCCGAGATGGACCTCGCCCGCCGTTCGGGACTGGACGAAGGTTTCATCAAGGGGTTCGAGGCCGGCACGGGCGATCCCGCCTCCGGCCAGGTCGAGGCTCTGCGCAGCGCCCTGATGCAGGGCGGCGTCGTCTTCACCAACGGCGCGACGCCGGGCGTGCGGCTCTCCGAGCAGCAGCGGGGCGGCGACGAGGGCACGCGGCTCGATCAGCTCACCACCGAGAACGATCGCTGAGGCGAATGCTCAGGCGGTGGCCAGGGCCTTGAGGTCGAAGCCCGGATCGGCGGCCTGCTCCGGCGTCAGCGTCTTGCCCGAGGCCAGCAGGCGGCGGGCCGCCATGTGGTCGGCGGGGCGATCCACCGATTCGACGGCGCTGAGCCCGTGCTCGCGGAAGCGGAACACCGAGAAGCCAGCGCCGGTGCGGCGCAGGACGCTCGCATCCCCCGGCGTGGCGAGCCCGGCGATCTGGAGCTTGCGCGGCCCCTGGTCGCTCCAGAACCACGGCACCGCGTCGTAGGCCGCCGGGCGGCCGGTAAGCCGCGCGGCGAGGCAGCGACCCTGATCGACGGCGTTCTGCACCGACTCGATCCGCACCCGGTCGCCACCGGGCATTCCGGACGCGAAGCGGCTCGGGAAACGCACGCAATCGCCGATCGCCGACACCGCCGGATCGAGCGTCGCCAGAAAGGCGTCGATCTCGATGCCGTCGCGCACGGCGAGCCCCGCTTCCGCCGCGAGTTCCTGGTTCGGCACCACGCCGATGCCGACGAGCACGAGGTCGGCGGGCAGGCTCTGCCCGTCGGCGGTGCGGACGGCCGCGACCCGTCCCCCCTTTCCCTCCTCCTCGCCCTCGATGGCTGTGACGCCCGTCCCGAACAGGAACGTGACGCCGGCCTCCTCGTGGAAGGCGCGGAACGCCGCCGAGGTCTCGGGCGAGACTGCTCGCGCCATCACCCGCTCGGCCGCCTCGATTACCGTGACGGAGAGGCCGCGCGCCGCGCAGACCGCCGCGAATTCGAGGCCGATGAAGCCCGCCCCGACCACGACGATCCGGCCGATGCCCTTGATCGCGTTCCGCAGAGCGTCGGCATCGCCGAGGGAGCGGAGTTGGCGTACCCCCGCGAGATCGGCTCCCGGCACCGGCAGCGCTCGGTTGCGGGTGCCCGTCGCCAGGATGAGGTGGTCGTAAGACAGGCGCTCCCCGTCCGAGAGCCGGACGCTGCGCCCGGTGCGGTCGATCGCCGTCACCCGCATTCCGGGAAGGTGATCGATGCGGTGCTCGGCGAAAAAGCTCTCCTGCCGCAGCAGCAAACCGCGGGCATCGGTCTTGCCGGCGAGATAGGCCTTCGAGAGCGGCGGGCGCTGATAGGGGAGCGCGGCCTCCTCGCCGACCAGGGTCAGGCGCCCGGAAAACCCCGCCTCCCGCAGCGAGGCGGCGGCCTGGAAGCCGGCCTGCCCCGCCCCGACGATGACGATCGTCTCCATCGGCCCGCTCATTCGCCCGCCTCGGCCGGGCTACGGACCGCCTTGAGCGGGGCCGCAGCCGGTTCCTCCGGAAAGAAATCGCCGGGAATGCTCGGCAGGAAGCGGCGCCCCTCCTGCGCGAGATAGTCCCAGAACGCGTCGGAGGCCGGACCGAGCACCTTGTCGGCGCGGCGCACGACGTACCAGTCGCGCCGGATCGGCAGACCCTCCACGTCGAGCAGGACGAGGCGCCCACTCGCCACCTCCGCCGCCACCGAGTGGCCGGACAGGAGCGCGATGCCGAGGCCCGCCATCACCGCCTGCTTCAACGTCTCGTTCGAGCCGGAATCGATCCCGAGCTTGGCCCGACGGATCATCACGCCGCTCATGAACTCCTCGAACACCGAGCGGGTGCCCGATCCCTCCTCGCGCACGAGGAAGGACTCTTCCGCCAGATCCGCCCTGGTCAGGCCGCGCCGCCCGGCCATCGGGTGGTCGGGGGCGGCGATCAGCACCAGGGGATGCGGGCCGAAGGTCTCCGCCTCGATGGCGAAGTCCCGCGGCGGGCGGCCCATGATCGCGAAATCGATCTCGTAGTTGCGCAGGGCCTCGATCGTGTCCTGCCGGTTGCCGACGGTGAGCGAGATCTCGACCTTCGGGTGGCTTTCCATGAAGCCGGCGATGACGAGCGGCGCGAAATACTTCGCCGTGGAAACGACCCCGAGGCCGACCCGGCCGCCGCCGCCGCCCTTCAGTGTGCGCAAGCGGTCGGTGCAGGTTTCCAGAACGGTGTTGATGCTGTTGATCGCCCACAGCATCTCGCGGCCGGCATCGGTCGGCTTGAGGCCGGTCGGCGTGCGGTCGAACAGGAGGAGGCCCGCCTCCTCCTCGAGTTGGCGGATGCGGGCGTAGAGCGCGGCGGAGGTGACGTTCAGCTCCTGCGCGGCCCGCGTCATGGTGCCGAGCCGTGCGACCGCGGCGACCGCCTGAAGCTGCTTGAGCGAGAGATTGCGCATGCCACGTTTTTAGTTTTTTTGCGGGGCACCACAAGTTTTTTTAGAAATCTTTCGACAGCCGTCTCGTGCCGTCTGGCGCTGCCGCCTCGCCACAGCGTATCATAGCGGCAGATGGACTTGCACGCCTCCGCGCGCGCATGGCCGATAAGGACGCCGCGCAGGACCTTATGTTAAGCGCGGCTTCGACGGGAGCGAGCCTCAGAACGATGACGAAGCCCTACGGGTCATCCCTCGACGATCATCTCGACGCCGAAGTCGCGCGGGACCCTTCGCTGGCCGACACCGCCGCCACGATCCGGGCGCTGGCCGCCGCCGCGATCGACGTGAGCGAGACCGTGGGCCGCGGCTCGCTCGCCGGCGATCTCGCCGCCCAGGGCGAGCACAACAGCGACGGCGACGTGCAGAAGGCGCTCGACGTGATCGCCCACAAGCGCTTCATGCAGGCGCTCGAAGAAGCCCCCGTGGCGCAGGTCGCCTCGGAGGAAGCCGAGGACGTGGTGACGCTGAAGGCCGATGCGCCGCTGGCCGTCGCGATCGATCCGCTCGACGGCTCATCCAACATCGGCGTCGGCATGGTGGTCGGCACCATCTTCGGCATCCGCCCGGTGACGCCGGGTGCGGACGTGAACGCCTCGTTCCTCACGCCCGGCACCACGCAGACAGCCGCCGGCTTCGTCGTCTACGGCCCGGCCACGACCTTCGTGGTCACGCTCGGCAACGGCACCCGCATCTTCACCCTCGACCGGACGGACAAGGTCTTCCGCCTCACGCACGACGCGATGAAGATCGTGCCCAGCGCGAACGAGTACGCGATCAACGCCTCGAACGTCCGCCATTGGGACGGGCCGGTGAAGTCCTTCATCGAGGATTGCCTGCGCGGCACGGAAGGCCCGCGCGACCGCGACTTCAACATGCGCTGGACCGCCGCCCTGGTGGCGGACGCGCAGCGGGTGCTCATTCGCGGCGGCGTGTTCCTGTATCCGGGCGACAACCGGAAGGGCTACGCGCAAGGGCGCCTGCGCCTCCTCTACGAGACCGCTCCGATCGCCTTCCTCATCGAGCAGGCGGGCGGTGCCGCCACCGACGGCCAGGGCCGCATCCTCGACCGGGTGGCCACCAAAATCCACGAGCGCTCGCCGCTGGTGTTCGGCTCCACCGAGGAGGTCGAGTGCGTGGCCAAGTACTATGACGGCCGCCAGCCCAGCGCCGGCCGCTCACCCCTGTTCGGCCAGCGCGGCCTGATGCGCAGCTGACCTCTCGGCGCCTCCAACATCATCAAAGCCCATGTCGGCGCGTCATCCCATCATCTCGGTCACCGGCTCCTCAGGGGCCGGGACCACATCCGTCCGCAACACCTTCGAGCAGATCTTCCGCCGGGAGGATGTCAGCGCCGTCTACATCGAGGGCGACGGCTTCCACGCGCATGACCGCGACACCATGCGGGCGATGATGGCGCGCGAGCCGACGCTGAGCCACTTCGCGCCCCGCGCCAACCTCCTGCCCGAGCTGGAGGAGGTGTTTCGCGACTACAGCGAATCCGGTACCGGCCGCACCCGGCATTACGCCCACGACGATGCGGATGCCGCGCGCTACGGCGTGCCCGTCGGCGCCTTCACGCCCTGGGAGCCGTTCCAGCCCGGCTCGGACCTG
The DNA here is from genome assembly GCF_022829505.1 of Methylobacterium sp. J-043. Lineage (NCBI taxonomy): Bacteria > Pseudomonadati > Pseudomonadota > Alphaproteobacteria > Hyphomicrobiales > Methylobacteriaceae > Methylobacterium > Methylobacterium sp. J-043. The sequence goes on from NZ_JAKSYB010000032.1 coordinate 196,916, forward strand.
CTGTTCTACGAAGGCTTGCACGGCTGCGTGGTCGATCAGAACGTCGATCTCGCCCGCTATCCCGATCTCAAGATCGGGGTGGTGCCGGTCATCAACCTCGAATGGATTCAGAAGCTGCACCGGGACCGCTCGACGCGGGGCTACTCGACGGATGCCGTCACCGACGTGATCCTGCGGCGGATGCCGGACTACGTGCAGACCATCTGCCCGCAATTCTCGTGGACGGACATCAACTTCCAGCGGGTGCCGACGGTGGACACCTCGAACCCCTTCATCGCCCGCTGGATTCCGACCGCAGACGAATCGCTGGTGGTGATCCGCTTCAAGGATCCGAAGGGGATCGATTTCTCCTACCTCGTCTCGATGATCCACGACAGCTTCATGAGCCGGGCCAATTCCATCGTCATCCCCGGCGGCAAGCTCGATCTGGCGATGCAGCTCATCCTCACGCCGATCATCATGCAGCTCGTGGAGCGGCGGCGGCGGCTGGCGTGAGGTCGGCCGTCTTCGCGAGACTTTGGATGTTTTCCGGGTGATCCGCTCGGCTGGCCGGCGACCTGCCTCTCCCCACCGGGCAGGGAGCGTGGGACACCCAGTCCTCAACGAAGTGATCAGCCGGAAACGGTATCGGTTGGAGCTCTGACATCTTCACGCTCGACCGCCGCCTCCCTATCGAGAAACGCCGCGACAGCCTCCGAAAATTCCGGCGTACGCAGGTAGCCGTAGGACTTGTGGTGGTTCACGCCGCCGCGCGGGCGGCGATAGGTGTTGCGCACGGGTCGATCGATCACGCCCACGCCCGATACGTTCGGGGCATAGGCCTCGGCCAGCGTCGTGCCGACGGTCGCCACGTCCTCGCGGTCGCCGAGATTGCTCCACCGGGCCACGGCGTACGGCACGCGCAAGCCCCCGTGCTCGTCGGCGAGGCGATGCTTGATCTCGGTGAGCCCGAGGGGCGCGCCCATGGTGACGAAGTGGTCGATCCGCGGACAGCGCCCGTCGCGTTCGAGCTGCCGCAGCACGTCGTAGGCGATCAGCGACCCCATGGAATGGGCAGCGAGCAGCAGGGGCCGGCCGGCATGGTGCTCCAGCGCCACCCGCAAGCGTTCGCGCGCCGCCTCGCGGAACGCGGCATCCTCGTAGTAGCCCCACAGATCGTCGAGCCGGTGCTCGATGATGAAATCGTCGAGGACGAGGCGTCCGGTCTTCTCCTGCGCCCACTCGACGATGCGGTAGAGCCGGTCGGTCAGGGTCGGGGCGCAGGCGCCGTCGACGCTCGGGAACGGCCCCCGCCCCCTGGCCCGGTAATAGGGCTCCCGGTTGCTGTCCTCGGAAAGCGGCGCGTCGTAGCGCAGGTCGGCCCAGTAGACGAACTCAAAGGAGAGGTCGCGCCGGTCCTCACCAAGGTTGCGCCGGAGACCCTCACGGATCGCCTCGGCCCACCATGCCTGCTTCTCTTCCTTCGGCGGCTTGTTGGCGAGGCCGTGGATGCCGAGGATAAGCGGGCGGTCGTGCATCGGTCGAAGAGGGAGGCCATGCGAGTGTCAATTGCCGGCGCAGCGCCAGCATCGCAGGGCATATAGCGCGCGGCCCACAGCGGTTCCGCGCGACAAATCGGCAGCATGGTTCCGTGCTCGGATATCTCCCCGCCGTCAACGGAGAGGCGCGAGCCTTCGGAAAGCGCGGGCGTCGGCTTACGCGCCCATCTTCTCCACCAGCGCTTCGGACAGCGCGAAGTTGACGTAGACGTTCTGCACGTCGTCCTGATCCTCGATCACCTCGACGAGGCGGATCAGCTTCTCACCGGTCTCGTCATCGACGTCGATGGTGTTCTGCGCCTTCCAGATCAGGCCGGTCCGGCGCGGCTCGCCGAAGCGGCCTTCCAGCGCCTTCGACACATCGCCGTAGGCGTCCTGAGCGCAGATGACTTCGTGGCCCTCGCCATCCGAACGCACGTCGTCGGCGCCGGCCTCGATCGCAGCCTCCAGCATCGTGTCGGCGTCGGCCACGTCCGGCGCAAAGGCGATGACGCCGACACGGTCGAACATGAAGGCGACGGCGCCGGTCTCGGCGAGGCTGCCGCCGGACTTGGTGAAGGCCGAGCGCACGTCGGAGGCGGTGCGGTTGCGGTTGTCGGTCTGCGCCTCGACGATCAGCGCGGCGCCGCCGGGGCCGTAGCCCTCGTAGCGGATCTCCTCGTAGTTCTCGCCGTCCCCGCCCACGGCCTTCTTGACGGCGCGCTCGATGTTGTCCTTGGGCATGTTTTCCGCCCGGGCCGCGAGGATGGCCGCCCGCAGGCGCGGGTTCATCGAGGGGTCCGGCGTGCCGAGCTTGGCCGCCACCGTGATTTCACGGGCGAGCTTGCTGAACACCTTCGAGCGGACCGCATCGACGCGGCCCTTGCGGTGCATGATGTTCTTGAACTGGGAATGCCCGGCCATGGCGGGATCGTCTTCTCATTCGTGCGGGCGGAGGGCTCCTTCACGAACGAAGAATCCTCGACGCCGCGCGGGATGTGTCGGGGGCTCCGCTTATAGGCCGCGCGAGCACTCCGAGGCAACGCGGGGCGGTGACGGCTCGGGTTCGATCGTCCTCGGGGCCGGACACCCGATCCAAAACGCGTCCCCCTCCCCCACCGTGACCGCGACCGCGAGGATACCGCCGATCGACCGGGCACCGAGATGCCGCCCGAGCGTTTCCGTGGGGGCGAATCCGTCCGGAGGCGTCCGTGGCCGGGCTCGCAGCGGGGATGATCAACGGCGGGGGCAAAGACGCCCCCTCCTCAAGGTCTTGCGTAGGACGATCCGATGCCGACGACCGAAACGGGGACGGCCGGCACACAGGGCAAGCGGTGGCGCCTAGGCCTCGCCGCCCTCATCGGCGCGCTGGCCGGGGCAATGCTGTTTCCGCGTCCGGCTAAGGGTCAAAAGGAGCGGAAGCTCTAAGAACGCATTGAAGCGCGCCCGTCATCGCTCGATCAGAACGGCCGTTCGCGCGCAAAAAGCGCCTGAGCCCTGGCGAATGTGTGCTGCCATTGCTGTTCATCCAGCAGGTTGAACGCGGCCAGGAACAGCATCGAACGGACCTCGGCCAGCTTCACGAAGTCGAACAATCGTCGCCGCTCGTCTTCCTCGAGGGTCCGAACCTCCTCGTATCCGCTGATGAGCGCGGCCAAGTGGGCCTCGGCCGCAGGGCCGTCTTGGGCGATGAGATGCCAAGCCGCCGTCCCGAGATCGATGACGTAGGGACCATACCCGCAATCGTCGAAATCAAGGAAGCCGACATCGCTTCCCTGCACGACGGCGTTGCCGGCCCAGGCGTCACCGTGGCAATTCCCGGACGGCAAATGATATCGAGTGGCATCGCCGAATGCCGGCCCGCACCACGCTTCGATGGCGCGCCGGGTTGGCGCAGTGTCGGCAATGCTCTCCAATGCCTCGATCGCCCTCCGACAAAGCGTCAGCGGATCGAGCGGCCGTATCTCGCTGCCGACGATACCGGACAGGGCGCCGTGAAGCTTGGCGATGGCTGAGCCGAACCGCTTCATGTCGTCCGACGCATGCGTGAGCGGACGACCTTCGAGGGCCGTGAACAGGCATCCGTATCGCGGCTGGCTTCCGAAGCTCAAGATTAGAGGTCGGCCCCGTCGGACGTCGCGATCGGGCGTGCCACATCGATTCCGGGAGTTGGGCGGCATTGGCGCAGAAGCCGCAACTCGAACGCGATCTCGGTGCGGGATCGCCCGGTGGGACGATACATGCGCAGATAGTGGTGCTGTGCGCCGCTACTGAGCCTGTAGGTCCGATTGACACCGGCGACGACGCGTTCCGCTCTGTCGAAGCTGCAACCGTATCGTAGCGAGAGACATTCGAGATCGAGACCGTCCATCCGCCCAAGATGAGCGCACAACTTAAAAATGTAAATTGGGCACCAGCCTCAAGGCTGATCCTGCTCCAGCAAAGCCCGGTAGCGCGCCGCCGAACGGCTGACGACGGCGCGCGCATCTTCCGTGATGTGCAGGCCGAAGGCGCCGTAAAGGCGTGCGAACGCCTTCATCTCCAACCGGGCCGCGATGCGGGTGACGGTGCTGCCGGAGAGCGGCAGCCAGTTCGGGTAGCTCCATAGGAAGGAGACGGTCTTCCGGTCCGCGCCGACCTGCACGATGTCGCCCGCGAGCAGCGCGCCGCGCCCGTCCGCGCCATCCTGCCAGTGCAGCACGGAGCCACCGGGGAAGTGGCCGCCGAGGCGCTGCAGGGTCAGGCCGGGGGTTAGCGTGCGCTCGTCCTCTTCCCAGAACACCACGCGGTCGTCGGGGCGCATCACCCAGTCGCGGTCGCGGGCGTGGAGGTAGACCGGCGCATCGAAGGCCGCCGCCCAGTCGGGCATGGTGGTGTAATAGTGCGGATGCGAGATCGCGATGGCGGCAAGGCCGCCGAGCGCCTGCACCAACGCGACCGTGGCCGGATCGAGCAGGGCGATGCAGTCCCACAGCACATTGCCCTGTGGCGTTCGCAGCAGGAAGGCGCGCTGGCCGATGCCGAAACGGGGATGGGTCTCGATCTCGAACAGCCCCGGCTCGACCTGACGCCACGCGTTGGCGTGAGCGGATGCGAGTGCGCCGGGCGTTGTCCAGCGCTGGCCCGATTCGGGCACGTATTGCCGCTCCTCGTCGCAGATCGGGCATCGCTCGGGCGGGCTCGGCGCGTCGGGGAAGCTGGTTCCGCAGGTGAGGCAGATGTGGATCGTCACAGGCCTTCCTCCCGCCTCCGCATAGGGGTGGATCAACCGCCGTGGGGGGTCCTGGCCACCATCGGAGCGCGGCTCTTCGCGCGGTGATGTCTCCTCGCCCCACCCGGAACCGATGTCGCCGGGCTCGGTCGGCGCCGGAGAACGATGCTCCAGAACCGGTTTTGAGACCGGACGCTGCTCGTAGCTCCGGGCGCTCGGAGTTTCCACGGGATCGTCAGGTCTGGTGGCGTCGGTCGAGGGCAAAGGGGCCTCCGGGGGTCGTTTCCGGTGAAGGGTCTCACGCGGAGAACGGTTCCCGCAGGCCAAACGGCCCCTGCGTCAGCCCCGCCGCAGCAGGCGCTTGGCCTCGGCTCGGGCGCGATGCTCGAACCGGGCGAGGCGCAGGCGCCGTTCCAGCGAGATCAGGCCGGCACCCGGCGGCTGGGCGATGATCTCGGCGATGGTCTCGCGCTCTGGGTAGAGGCTTTCCAGCGCCGAGCCCGGCATCGTTGCCGAGTCGAGCCGCACGGCGAAACCCTCCGCGTGGAGGGCGCGCACGATGGCGTCTTCCAGCACGAGGCCGGGGGCCAGGGCACGCAGGTCCTCGGCATAGGCGGTCTTGAGCAGATGCGCGGTGCCGCCGGAAACCAGAGCGAGGCTCGCGGCGACCACGCGCCCGTCGAGGCGCAGCAGATCGGCTCGGACGGCGACGGGGCCGACTTCCCTCCCCCCTTGCGACCGAAACAGGGCGCGGGCGAAGGCCTCCGTCCGCGGCCGGCTGCGCAGGGCCGTGCCGGCCTCGCCCTTCCAGCCGGCGGCCTCGAGGCCCAGGAAATCCTCCAGCGCCTGCTCCAGCGCCGCCCCCTCCGTGGCGCGCTCGACGGTGAGCGTCCCGGCCTCCTCGAGACGGCGGCGGCGGCGGCGCAGGTCCTTGAGGCGGCTCTTGTGCGGGTGGCCGGCGAGGAAGGCGTCGTAATCGGCCCGCCGGTCGAGGACCGGACGCTCGAAGGCTGCCACGGTGCCGGTCTTCCAGCCGGCCCGCTCCATGGCGGCGAGCAGCCCGAGTCCGAGGCGGGTTTCTGTCGCGAGCAGCGGCCAGCGCCAGGGCCGGCCGCCGGAGGCGCGTGCCAAGCCTTCGACCAGGGCGTCGAGCTGCTCCGCCAGGCCGGAACCGTCGGCGACAAGCGGGGCGCTCGCCGTCACGTAGGGCGAGAGGAAGGGCTGCGCGATCGCCGCGCCGAGCCCGGCAATGTCCGGGCGCAGGGTAAAGGGCAGCAGGGCGGTGATGCCCCTTCCGTCACGGACGACCACCGCCGAGAGGCGGGGATGAGCCAGGCCATGATCGCAATGGGCCGCGACGACCGCCCGCGCGTAGAACGGATGCGAGGGGACGGCATGGACCGCCAGAGCGTCCCAGGCCGACGCCTCGGCAGCGAGCGCGGCCACGGGCTCGACGGCCGCCCGCGACGATCCGGAGAGAGAAAGGGCGCGCATCACCGGGCGGCACTCCGCTGGGAAAATCCGACGACCGGCGTCGAGAGGCCGTGAAGGGACCGGGCGCCGAGCGCCAGAATGAGCCCGCGCAGTATCTGGGCCAGCCCCACCGCCAGGGCCGCGCCGACGACCCCGAGCCAGGGCACAAGGGCAAGGCAGAGCCCCGCGGCGAGAACGAGCATCGCCAGGGTGACTCCGGCGCAGAGCCGCTCGCCGCCGAGCATGGTCAGCACGTCCTCGGCCGGGCCGAACAGGCTCGCCGCGACGCTGCCGGCGACGAGGATCGCCAGAACCGGAAGGCTGGCGCGAAACCCTTCGCCGAACAGGCCCAGCAGCAGGGGCGACACCGCGACGATGCCGAGACCGACGCCCGCCGTTGCCAGGAAGGTCCAGCGCGCCTGCATGCGCACGAGATGCGCGAGGCCGGCCTCGTCGCCGCGCGCGCGGGCGGCGGCGAGGCGCTGGGCGGTCGTGGCCGAGGCCGCGTAATGCACGAAGGCCACGAATTGCTGGATGCGGGTGGCGGCAAAGTAGAGGCCGACGGCCTCCGGGGCTGCGAGGAAGCCGAGGATCACGACATCGACGAAGCCGAAGGCGCTCGCGGCGAGGTCGCCGGCCGCGATCGGCAGGCAGGCGGTGAGCCAGAGCCGCCAGCGGTAACGGCGCGAGCCAGCCGGCAGGTGACGGCGCAGGCGTGCGAGCAGCAGCCCTGCCTGAACCGCCGCCGCGAGGCCGGTCGCGGCGAGCGTGCAGGCGATGGCGACCCAGGCCTCGGCCGGCGCGCCCGCGAGCACGGCGCCGATCATCGCGACCATGATGAGAGCTTGGCGCAGCAGGTAGGGCGGCGCGATGGCAAGCAGCGGCCAGCCCTGGCTGCGGGCGACGCCTTCGAGATAGTCCTGGAAGGCGAAGAGCGGCACGACGACGGCCGCGACGAGGATCGGCGTGCCGTAGGGGCCCGCAAGCAGGCCGCCCTGCAGGAGGGCTAGGGCGAGGCCGCCGAGCGACAGGGCGAGCCCCCCGCCGAGGCTCACGAGTGCCCCGCCGAGCAGGAAGCCGCGCACGCTGTCGAGCCGGCCCGTCGCCTGATCGGCGGGCAGGAAACGGCAGGCGCCCTGGGACAGGCCGAAGGTCGCGGTGTGGCCGAGGATGGCGATCCAGACCCAGATCGTGGCGAAGATCCCGTACTCCGCGCCGCCCATCATGCGCGCCATCAGGACCTGCGCCCCGTAGGCGAACCCGGCCGCGCCGATGCGGACCGCGAACACACCGAGCGCCGAAACGGCGGCTGTCGCGCGCACGGTCCGAGCCCGGACGAGAAGGGTTTCAAGAATGGATGCCGGGAGGCCGCCCGCGATCACCTTGTCCGCTGCCATGGGCGCGCCATCCGAACGGGCGCCGGGCGCGGATGTGGCCGGCACGCTCGGCGATCAGCCTAGGAAGCGCGGCATTTCGAGCGGGTTAAGAGTGCTTCACAAAATGTCCGCCGGCCCTACGGCTGCTTCGGCGCCGGGATCGGTCCGGAGCCCGGCGTTCCGGTCTGAGCCGGGTCGGGCTTCGTGGTTTCGGACGTGGCGTGGTCCGTCTTCACCGCATCGGTCTTATTCGGATCGATCTTGCTCGGATCGATCTTGCCTGCATCCTTGGCCGCATCCGGCTGGAGCAGCGACAGGGTGATCGCCCGTGTGGCGTGCTCGGCCATGCAGCGCAGGCCGAGATCGTTGAGACGGAAATGGCGGCCCAGCATGTGCGCCTCGGTGGTGCGCTGGGTCGAAAGGAAGCGCATCGCCGCGTAGCGGTGGACCAGGGGCACCGCCTCACGGCGGGCGACGTCCTGCACGGTGCGAACCATCTGCGTGTAGTAGGCGTCGTCGGCCAGGCTCTCGGTGAAGACGGGGTCGATGAGCACGATGTCGATGCCGTGCGATTTCACCCACTGCACCGACTCGTCGAGCGCCTCGCCGAAGGCCTCGATATCGACGCGGGCCAGCGCGTCGTTGGTGCCGACCTGCCAGACGACGAGGTCCGGCTCCATTTCGGCGACCATGGAGCGCAGCCGCTCGCCCGCCCCGCTCGCGACCTCGCCGGGCAGGCCCCGGGCCTCGACCTCGACCTGAACGTCGGGCAGCGCCTGCTCCAGGGCGTTTTCCAGCTTCACCGGATAGCTCGTGGAGGCGCCGAGCCCCGCCGAGGACGAGCCGATCGACAGGACGTGGATCGGCCGCTTCTCCTTGAGCGCGGCCTTCACCGCCTTGAGCCGCGCCAGGGTGTAGAGCTTCGAGCCCGGCACCCGGCATTCGGGCGACAGGCTCAGGTCGAGCGCCTCGACCGTCGCGGTCGCAGGTGCGGCCGGCACGGTCGAGGGGCCCGAGGTCTCGCTGAGGGCGGGCGAGGCCAGACTCAGGCCGAGGAGGACGGCGAGTCGGCGGGCGAGGCGGTGTCGGGAGCCTTGCGCGTCGGCCGCGGTCTGCGGGAACGCCATTCGACGAACCATGCGGTGAAACCCAGTGCGATCAGGCCGAAGCCTACGACCGAAATGTCAACGAAGATACCGCCACCGGTTTGGAAGCGCACGAACTGTCCGGCAAGGCTCAACAGCGATCCCATCGAGAACACCGCGAGCGAGTTGCGCCCCAAACCCGACAGAAAGCGGGCAAGTCGCCCGGCATGCGGGGCGATGAGGGCGTAGACACCCTGGAAGGCCAGCACCATCCCGCAGAAATGGATCAGCCGGGCGGGCGAGAGGTAGGTCTTGTCGAAGGTGAAGACGAGGCGCGGCTCCGGCGCCAGCATCGGATCGGGCCGCAATTCGAGCACCGCGAGCACGACGCCGACCGCGACGATGACGACGCCGAGCGGCATCAGGCGCGGCCAGAGGCGCCGCAGCCGCTCCGATCCCCGCGTCGCCTCGTTCGCGAGGAAGCCGAGCACCAGCAGCAATTGCCAGCAGAGCGGATCGAAGAACCAGTCGCCCTCGCCCGGCCAGGAGGGGAAGTTCCACTCGAAGACGAGGCTCGCCCCGTAGAGCGACAGCGAGAGCGCCAGCAGCAGGAGCCGGCTCACCCGGCCGATCAGCACCACGGCCGGGGCGATGGCGATGAGCACCACGTAGAGCGGCAGGATGTTGAAGAAGCCGAGTTGATGCGTGAGCACCACGACGCCGACCATGGTCTGGATCGGATCGGCGAAGAAGCCGCCGGCATTGTGCCATTCGAGGATGAGCGGGTTGTCGAGGTAGAGCGCGCATCCGGCGATCATCGCGAGCGCCAGCGCCATGATGGTGAGCTGCGCGCGATAGACCTCGATCGTGCGCGACAAGAGCCGCAGCACGGTGATGAGACGCGGCTCCGGCTGGCCGTCGCGCCCGCGGGTGGCAAGCCCGATCGACCAGCCGGCGAGGAACACGAACAGCTCGGCGGCATCCGAGATGCCGTATTGCGAGAAGGTGTAGCGCTCGAAGACGTTGCCGGGGATGTGGTTGATGAAAATCGTGATCAGCGCGAAGCCGCGCCAGAAATCGATCGCGTTCGGCTCGCGCATCAGGCTCCACGGTCCGGCGGTGTGACGTCGCAGCGGCAGGGTCCCGGCCTCCCGCGCGGCACGCGAGAGCGGCCGGTACGGCGCCGTTCCGGGACCCGCGACCCGGAGCGGAAGGCGGCCGTCCTGATAGACCGCGCCGTGGTGGATTGGGAAGCGGTGGTTCGGTGACGAGGGCGCGATAACGACCGATCAGGCCGCGCCGTGCAGGTGCCCCGCATGCCACCGGCGCAGGGCGTCGAGGGTGACGACGCCGTCCGGCCAAGCATGACCCTGAAGATGCTGGTGCGGCGCATCCGGCTCGCCGAGATCGGAGACGGCGGAGAAGGCGCCGTCGAGCCGGTGGCTCTGCGTGTAGCGGCTGCGGGTGGCGAGCACCGGCAGGCCGGCGCCGAGCGCCGAGCGGATGCCGGCCGCCGAATCCTCGAAAGCGATCGCCTCGGAGGGGTCGATGCCGAGGCGGTGGACGGCGAGCGCGAAGATGTCCGGGGCGGGCTTCTTCTGCGCCGCCTCATCGCCGGCGGCAATCACGCCGAAGGGTTGCGCGTCGCCCGGAAAATTGAGCCGGAGCAGGAGGTCGATGTTCGGCCGGCTGGTGGTGGTGGCCACCGCCAGCCGCACGTTGTCCGCGCGCGCCTCTTCCACGAGTCGCCGCACGCCGGGGCGGAGCGAGAGACCGCCGCTCTCGGCCAACTCTCCGTAATGGCGCGTCTTGAGATCGTGGATCTCCGGCATCCGGCGCTTGAGCGCGTGCGCCTCCTCGGGGTGGTATCGCTCGATGTAGTGGACGAGCCGCTCCTTGCCGCCCATCACCTTGAGCAGTTCGGCGTAGAAGTCCGGCGGCCAGTGCCAGGGCAGGCCGAGCGCGCGAAACGCCCTGTTGAAGCCCTGGCGGTGGAGGTCTTCGGTCTCGGCGAGCGTCCCGTCGACGTCGAAGATCAGCGCCTTCAGCATCGCACGCCGTCCCGCCCGGTGGCGGCCTCGGCCGCCTCGCGGATCGCCGCGACGTTCTTCTCGTAGTGGGTCGGTCCGCCCTTGAAGGCGGCGGAGCCGGCGACGAGGATGTTGGCACCGGCCTGCGCGGCGGGGCCGGCGGTCTCCGGGGTGATGCCGCCATCGACCGAGATGTCGATGGAGCGGCCCGCCGTCATCGCCTTGACGCGCGCGACGGTCTCCAGGGACGAGTGGATGAAGCTCTGGCCGCCGAAGCCGGGATTGACCGTCATCACCATCACGAGATCGACCATGTCGAGCAGCGGCTCGATGGCGGAGGCCGGCGTGCCGGGGTTCAGCGCCACGCCCGCGCGCTTGCCCAAGGATCGGATCGTCTGAAGCGAGCGGTGGATGTGCGGACCCGCCTCGACATGGACCGTGATCGCGTCGGCTCCCGCCTCGGCGAAGGCGGCGAGGTAGGGGTCGGCCGGGGCGATCATCAGATGGACGTCGAAGACCTTGTCGGTCCAGGGCCGCAGCGCCTTCACCACCGCCGGGCCGAAGCTGATGTTGGGCACGAAGTGCCCGTCCATCACGTCGAGATGGATCCAGTCGGCACCGGCTTGCGCGATCGCCCGCGTCTCCTCACCGAGCTTGGAGAAGTCGGCGGCGAGGATCGAGGGTGCGAGAAGGGTCATGGAACGGCTCGAAGCGAACACGGCGCCGCCCCGCGAAAACCGCGGGCGGTCCTGGGAGGGAGAAGCGTCCTTCACCCGATCTAGTGCATCGGACGGAAAGTTGCGCGTTGGCTTCACGCAAAAAGAGCCGGCGCTGATAGGGGCAGGCCGGCATTCGTCACCGATTTCACCGAGCCGGCTCGGCCAGAACGTCAGGACGTCGACGACAACCGAAAGGCGCGCGGCCGCTCCGAACGGTGCCAGGCGGAGGGTTGGTCTTCCGCACCGGTGCCGAGCGGACACTGCACGATGACGCTGTCGCTCCAGCGCCCGTATTTGTAGCCGATTGCCGGAAGGTATCCGACGCGGGCGAACCCGCAGGCCTCGTGCAGGCGCAACGAGGCCTCGTTGCTCGCGTCGATGTAGCCGATCATCTGCCGGTAGCCGCCCGCGGCGCAGGCCTCGATCAGCGCCGGCAGCAGGCGGCGCCCGATGCCGGCATGCAGGTGGTCCGGGTGCACGTAGATCGAGTGCTTGAGGGCGTAGCGGTAAGCCGGGCGCTTTCGGAACGGCACGGCGTAGGCGTAGCCGGCGATCTGCCCGCCCCGCTCGGCGACGAGATGGGGCAGACGCTTGCTGCGCATGTTCTTCCGCCGCCGCCGCAGTTCGTCGGGCAGCAGGCGTTCCTCCTCGAAGTCGCCGGTATCGCCGACGCCACGGCGGATGTGGCGCTCGTAGATCGCGATCATCGCCGACACGTCGGCATCCGACGAGGGACGGATCACCACCTCCGCGTGAGAGGGAATCGCCGCCGCGCCCTCCGCCATCAGGCGCCCTCGCGCAGGACGTAGGTGTGGAAGCGGATGCGCCCGTCCGGGTCGGTCTCGCGGTAGACGCCCTGAATCTCGGCCTCGAAGCCGGGGAAAAGGTTCGCGGCCGCCTCGAACATCTTGAAGTAGTCGAGCATGGGTTTCGCCCGCTCGTCGAGCCGCTCGCCCGGCAGCACCGTGCCGATGCCGGGCGGATAGACCAGCATCAGGGTCGTGGCGATGCGCCCCTCCGCTTCCGCGATCGGCACGTAATCGACCCGGTTGCGCGTCAGCATCTGCGCGGCGGCCTTGGGCGCCATCACCATCTCCGGCAGGTGCTCGGGCATGAATTGCTTGCGCTGGAGAGCCGAGGTGCCCGATTCACGGTGGAAGTTGTGATAGTCGGCGCAAAGATCGCGCAGGCCGACGCCGCGATAGCGCTTGGGCCGCCGGGCCACGAATTCCGGCATCGCCTCTTCGAGCGGCACGTTGTCGTCGTGCAGCCGCTTGAAGGCGACGAGGCCGGAGATGAGCGTGCCGGCCTTGGACGACTCGACGCCCGGCGTCAGCAGGAAGAGCAGCGAGTTGAGGTCGTTCTTCTCCGGCACGATCCGGTTCTCGCGCAGGTATTGCGCGACGATCGGCGCCGGCACGCCGTGTTCAGCATAGGCACCGGTCTTCCGGTCGAAGCCGGGGGTGAGCACCGTGAGCTTGTTGGGGTCGGTGATGGCGAAGCCCGGCGCGACATGGGTGAAGCCATGCCACGCCGCGCCCGGCGTCAGTTCCCAGTAGCGGGCGTCGGCGGCGAGCGCGTCGGTAGGCACGGATTCCCACGGAATTTCCGTGCCGTCGGGCCCCTTCACCACATCGGGCACGAAGGGGTCGAAGAACCAGCGCCGCTTCGGGTCGGCCTCGCGCTCCTCGAACTCCTTGCGGATGGCGCGGGCTTTCTTACGCCACTCGATGCCCAGCCGGATCGTGTCGTCCCACAGCACGACGCCGGAGCGGCCCTTCATCATCTGCGCGCCGACATCGAGCGAGGCGAAGATCGGGTAGAACGGCGAGGTCGAGGCGTGGACGAGGAAGCTTTCGTTGAGCCGCTTGTGCTCGACCCGGCGGGTCTGGCCGCGGATATGCCCGTCGCGGGTGTGGATCTGCGAGGCCTGGGAGAAGCTGGCGAGCTGCTTGTGGGTCGATTGCGTGGCGATGATGCCCGGCGAGGTCTCGTCGAGCCCGGTCAGGCCCATGGCGAAGCGGCGCTGGTAGAGCGGGTGGAACTTCATGAAGCCCGCCCAGGCCTCGTCGAACAGGATGTAGTCGCACAGGTGGCCGATGCGCTCGACGATGGCCTGCGCATCGTAGATCGTGCCGTCATAGGTGCATTGCTCGATCACGGCGCAGCGGAACGGGCGCTCCTTGCGCCACGCCTCCTTGTCCTTCACGAGCGGGTTGTCGCGGATTTTCTCGCGGATGCGGCCCTCGTCGAGGGCCTCGTGGTAGATCGGGCCGATGAGGCCGTAGGCGTTGCGGTCGGTCTCGAGGAAGATCGGGATGCCGCCGGCCAGCAGCAGCGCGCCGTGATGCGCGGCCTTGTGGTTGTTGCGGTCGAACAGGACGAGGTCGTCCTCGGCGACCAGCGAGCCCAGCACCACCTTGTTCGAGGCCGAGGTGCCATTGAGGACGAAGTAGGTCTTCTCCGCCCCGAAGATCTTCGCGGCTTCCTTCTGCGCCTTCAGGGCCGGGCCCTCGTGGGTTAGCAGGTCGCCGAGATCGAGCACCGAGTTGTCGAGGTCGTCGCGAAAGATCGCCTCGCCGAGATGCTCGACGAAGATGCGGCCGATCGGCGAGCGGTTGTAGAAGATGCCGCCGTTATGGCCGGGGCAGGTCCAAAGCTGGTTGCCCTCCTCGGCGTAATCGACCAGCGCGCCGAAGAACGGCGTCTTCAGCGTGTCGGCATACTGCGTCACGCGGGAAACAAGGCCGCGGGCGATGAACTCGGGCGTCTCCTCGGCGAGGAAGATGTAGCCGTCGATGAAATCGAGCAGCTCGACCGGGATGTCCTCCAGCCGCTTGCGGCGGACCATGATGACGATCGGCATCTCCAGGCCGCGCTTGCGCATCATGTCGATGAGCGCGGCCGCCTTGCCCTCGAGTCCGCGCTTGCCCCAATCCACCACGAGGCAACCGACGGCCGAGTCGGTCTGCACCGCGATCGAGGCATCCTCGACGCGCCGCGCCCGCACCACCTCGAAGCCGCGCTTCTCCACCGCCGCGACGATCTGATCGACCCGCGCGCCCTCCAGATCGTCCGGATCGAAGGCGGGGGTGCACATCAGCACGGTGAAGCGGCGGTGAAAATCCATGGAGTGCGGCTCTTCTCACGAACGGAAACCCAGCCTTTCCGGCCCATCCGCGACGATTCGATGACATGATGGCGATGAGCGCCGTCACCGCAGCGTGAGGGGAAAGCTGAGTTCGGTGAAACCTTCGAGGGTCAGCAGCCCGGCGGGCGGCGGCGGAAAGGGGGCGGCTGCCTCCACGGCGCGGGCCGCGCGCTCGCCCAGCACCGCCGGCCCCTCCTCAAGCACGATCCCGCCGAGCGCGCCATCGGCCTCGATCCGCACCCGAACCGTGACCTGCCCGCCCCGCCCCGGCGCCGCGGCGCGATCCGCCGTCCCGATGCGGTTGACGATTCCGGCCACCCAGGCCTTGGCCCGCGCGTCGACCCGCGGTGCGGCGGAAGCCGGCACGAGCGGCGCGCTCAGCATCAACGCCGCGAGGAGAAGGAGCCGAACGGAAAGCGGGGGCAAGGACAGCGACTCCGTGAACAAAAAGGGCGCGGCGCTGTCTTCGGGGGATACCCGCCCTGGCGCGATCCAGGGGCTCGAAGTCCGGCCGTCCCGGATCGTAACGCCACCCGTGACGCGAAGTGCCGCCAAATCACGGTGCCGCCGCGTCTTTTTGGATCACGCGGGCGTGGGGCCGTGCAGCCGATCTGGCTGACGCGCAGCACCTGCGCGGCGAGCCATGCGTGCCCGCGTCACGTCGCGGAGGGCGGCACCGGGCGGCTTAGATCGTCGCCGCCGCGCCCCGGCGCAGGTGCTCGTCGAGGCGCGGCATGATCTCGACGAAGTTGCAGGGGCGGTGGCGGTAATCGAGCTGGCTGGCGAGGATGCCGTCCCAGGCGTCCTTGCAGGCGCCGGGCGAGCCCGGCAGCACGAAGATGTAGGTCGCCCCCGCGACGCCGGCGGTCGCCCGCGACTGCAGGGTCGAGGTACCGATCTTGTCGTAGGAGATGCGGTGGAACACCGCAGAGAAGCCGTCCATCCGCTTCTCGAACAGCGGCTCGATGGCCTCCGGCGTCACGTCGCGCCCTGTAAAGCCGGTGCCGCCGGTGGTCAGGATGACGTCGATGCGGGGATCGTGGATCCAGCCCTCGACCTTCTCGCGAATCGACACGGCCTCGTCCGGAACGATGTCTCGGGCGGCAAGGCGATGCCCGGCCCCCGTGATCCGGGCGACCAGGGTGTCGCCGGACCGGTCGTCGGCGAGCACACGGGTGTCGGACACCGTCAGCACGGCAATGGCAAGGGGGATGAAGGCGCGGGGCGTCGGCTCGCTGGTCATGCTGCCGATGTTGTCCCACGGCTGGCACGGGTCAACCGTTGCCTGACGTCGCGGGGGAGCCATGCACATCCCGGTCGGGCGATGCGTTGAGGCGCCGGGCCGCGCCGTGCTACGCGCGGAGCGATTTCGCGGAATCGCGACACGTCCGAGGCGCTGACAACGATGATCCCCCGCTACTCCCGTCCCGAGATGACCGCGATCTGGTCGCCGGAGAGCCGGTTCCGGATCTGGTTCGAGATCGAGGCCCACGCCACCACGGCCCTGGCCAATATCGGCGTCGTGCCGAAGGAGGCCGCCGAAAAGGTGTGGGAGAAGGGCCGCGACGCGGTCTTCGACGTCGCCCGCATCGACGCGATCGAGGCGGTGACGAAGCACGACGTCATCGCCTTCCTCACGCATCTGGCCGAGATCGTCGGGCCGGAGGCGCGCTTCGTCCACCAGGGCATGACCTCTTCGGACGTGCTCGACACCTGCCTCAACGTGCAGCTCACCAAGGCTGCCGACATCCTCATCAAGGATCTCGATGCGCTGCTCGCTGCGCTGAAGCGGCGTGCCTTCGAGCACAAGCTGACGCCGACCATCGGCCGCTCGCACGGCATCCACGCCGAGCCCGTCACCTTCGGCCTCAAGCTCGCCCAGGCCTATGCCGAGTTCGCCAGAGCCAAGGACCGGCTCATCGCCGCGCGCAAAGAAGTCGCGACCTGCGCGATCTCGGGCGCGGTCGGCACCTTCGCCAACATCGACCCGCGGGTGGAGGAATACGTCGCCGAACAGATGGGCCTCGCACCGGAGCCGGTCTCGACCCAGGTGATCCCGCGCGACCGCCACGCGATGTTCTTCGCCGTGCTCGGCGTGATCGCCAGCTCGATGGAGCGTCTGGCGACGGAAGTGCGCCACCTGCAGCGCACGGAAGTGCTGGAGGCGGAGGAGTTCTTCTCCGAGGGGCAGAAGGGTTCGTCGGCCATGCCGCACAAGCGCAACCCGGTGCTCACCGAGAACATCACCGGGCTCGCGCGCATGGTGCGCGGCTACGTCACCCCGGCGCTGGAGAACGTCGCGCTCTGGCACGAGCGGGACATCTCGCATTCCTCGGTCGAGCGGATGATCGGCCCGGATGCCACCGTCACCCTCGACTTCGCGCTCGCCCGGCTCACCGGCGTGATCGACAAGCTGCTGATCTACCCCGAGCAGATGCAGAAGAACCTCGACCGGCTCGGTGGCCTCGTCCACTCGCAGCGGGTGCTGCTGGCGCTGACGCAGGGCGGCCTCTCGCGCGAGGATTCGTATCGGCTGGTCCAGCGCAACGCGATGCCGGTCTGGCGCGGAGAGGGCGATTTCCTCACCCTGCTCAAGGCCGACGCGGAGGTGACCGCCGTGCTCAAGCCGGAACAGATCGAAGAGTGCTTCGACCTCGGCTACCACCTCAAGCACGTCGATACGATTTTTTCGCGCGTGTTCGGGGAAGCCTGATCGGTCCTGCACGGAACCTGCTTCGCGCTCGCCGACGTCGAACGATCGAGGACTGCCATGAGCCGCACCGCCTATCTCAACGGCCAGTTCCTGCCCCTGGACGAAGCCCGCGTGCCGGTGATGGACCGCGGCTTCCTGTTCGCCGACGGGATCTACGAGGTCGCCGCCGTGCTGCACGGCCGCCTCGTGGACAATGCCGGGCATCTCGCCCGGCTCGACCGCTCGCTCGCCGAGATCGGCATCCGCAATCCTCATACGGCCGAGGAATGGGAGCGGCTGGAGACGGACCTCGTCGCCAAGAACGGGGTGCGCGAGGGTCTCGTCTATATCCAGGTGACGCGGGGTGTGGCCGAGCGCGACTTCTCGTACCCCAAGGGGGACGTGGCCCCGACCGTGGTGATGTTCACGCAGGAGAAATCCATCGTGAACAACCCGATGGCCGAGACCGGGGCAAAGGCGATCACCGTGCCGGACCTGCGCTGGAAGCGGCGGGACATCAAGTCGGTGGCGCTTCTGGCCCAGGTTCTCGCCAAGCAGCAGGCCTCGGAGGCGGGTGTCGCCGAAGCCTTCATGGTCGAGGACGGCGTCGTGACAGAGGGCTCGTCATCCACCGTCTTCATCGTCACCAAGGGCGGCGCCCTGGTGACGCGCCCGCTCTCCCATGCGGTGCTGCCCGGCATCACCCGCAAGGCGGTGCTGGCGCTGGCGGAGGAGACCGGCCTCAGCTTCGAGGAGCGGCTTATCAAGGTCGGCGAGTTGTCCGAGGCGGCGGAAGCCTTCTACACCTCGGCCTCGGCCTTCGTGATGCCGGTGGTGGAGATCGACGGCACGCCGCTCGGCGACGGGCGGCCCGGCCCGGTGGCGCGGCGCCTGCGCGAGTTGTACTTCGCCTTCGCCGAACGGTCCGAGTCTTAAGTCTGGCTTGGCCTGACAGGAACGCGAAGGTGCGCGCACCCGTTGGTTCTCGAAGGACCACCGAGGACGCAATGACACTATCCAAGAATGCGGTACGCGCTGCCGCCCTGCTCGCCGGCCTGATGAGCAACGCAGCCTTCGCCCAGGATCCGTCGGTACCGCAGCGCGGGCAGGACAGCGACCCGAAGCTGCCCGCCCCGCAGGAGCAGGTGCCGGAAAAGGTCAGACCCGAAAGCGGCAATTCCGGCGCCACGCTGAGCGAGAAGCTCGAGAAATCCGACGGCGTGATCAAGCCGCCCGCCGGTGTCGATCCCGAGATCAAGACGATCGCACCCGAGCCGACACCGAACTCGACTCCCGTGATCAAGCCGCCGGGCAACGCCAGATAACGCCCGACCACACATCAGCCATGCGGAGCGGTCCCCAGAGGTCGGGCCCGCTTCGCTTGACCTGCCTGCTCAGATCGCCGAAGACGCGCCCGTATGCCCGATCCCCGACCTGATGGCCGGGGTTTTCGCGCGTGGCGCAACCGCTTGGCGCCCGCGCCCGCGAGTTCGAGACAGGTCAGACGCGCATGGCGAACGTCGTCGTCGTAGGCGCCCAGTGGGGCGACGAGGGCAAGGGCAAGATCGTCGATTGGCTCTCGGAGCAGGCCGACGTCGTCGTCCGCTTCCAGGGCGGTCACAATGCCGGCCACACGCTCGTGGTCGGCGAGGCTGTCTACAAGCTCTCCCTGCTGCCCTCCGGCGTGGTCCGCCCGAATACGCTCGGCGTGATCGGCAACGGCGTGGTGCTCGACCCCTACGCGCTCGCCTCCGAGATCGACCGACTCGCCGGCCAGGGCGTCACCGTCACCCGCGAAAACCTTCGCGTGGCCGACAACGCCACCCTGATCCTCTCGCTCCACCGCGAACTCGACGCCTTGCGCGAGGACGGGGCGCCGGGCACCAAGATCGGCACGACCAAGCGCGGCATCGGCCCGGCCTACGAGGACAAGGTCGGCCGCCGGGCGATCCGCCTGATGGATCTGGCCGAGCCCGAGACCCTGCCGCCGAAGATCGAGCGGCTGCTCGCCCATCACAACGCTCTGCGCCGCGGCTTCGCGCTCGAGGAAATTTCCGAGCAGGCGATCCTCGATGAGCTGACGGGGATCGCCGCGCGGGTGCTGCCCTATCAGGACACGGTCTGGCGCTTGCTCGACGAGGCGCGCCGGGGCGGCAAGCGGATCCTGTTCGAGGGCGCACAGGGCGCGCTGCTCGACGTCGATCACGGCACCTACCCGTTCGTCACCTCCTCCAACACGGTGGCGGGACAGGCGGCGACCGGTTCGGGCCTCGGCCCGCGCGCCATCGGCTACGTGCTCGGCATCGCCAAGGCTTACACCACCCGCGTCGGCGAGGGCCCGTTCCCGACCGAGCTGCACGATGAAATCGGCCAGCGCATCGGCGAGCGCGGCCATGAATTCGGCACCGTCACCGGCCGCAAGCGCCGTTGCGGCTGGTTCGACGCCTGCCTCGTGCGCCAGACCGTGAAGACCTCAGGCATCGACGGCATCGCGCTGACCAAGCTCGACGTGCTCGACGGCTTCGACGAGATCCGGGTCTGCACCGCCTACGACATCGACGGGCAGCGCTTCGATCATCTTCCCGCGAGCCAGGCGGCACAGCAGCGCGCCGTTCCGGTCTACGAGACGATCCCCGGCTGGAGCGGCACCACCGCGGGCGCCCGCTCCTGGGCCGACCTTCCGGCGCAGGCGATCAAGTATGTGCGCCGGATCGAGGAGCTGATCGGCGCGCCGGTGGCGCTGCTCTCCACCTCGCCGGAGCGCGACGACACCATCCTCATGCACAACCCCTTCGAGGATTGAAGTCCCGGAACGACGGGGAGAGACAGGCAGATCCGGGCACGATGGCCGACTATTATCCGTTGCTGGCACGCGCGCTCGACGCCCTGCCCGACCGTTCCCCGGCCCTGCGCCGGGCGGTCTACGACCGTGCACGCAGTGCGCTGATCGCGCAGCTCCGCTCGCTCGATCCGCCGGTGCCGGAAGCCGACATCGACCTCGAACGCAAAGCGCTCGATACGGCAATCGGCCGCCTGGAGGCGGAGTACGAGACGCCGCCCGCCGCGGCGCCGATACCGGCCGAGGCGCCTGCAGCGGCCGCACCGGAGGCCCCCCCTC
This sequence comes from Methylobacterium sp. J-043, assembly GCF_022829505.1. Classification (NCBI taxonomy): domain Bacteria; kingdom Pseudomonadati; phylum Pseudomonadota; class Alphaproteobacteria; order Hyphomicrobiales; family Methylobacteriaceae; genus Methylobacterium; species Methylobacterium sp. J-043. The sequence goes on from NZ_JAKSYB010000032.1 coordinate 217,288, forward strand.
CCCCGCCGGCCGAGCCGACCCGGCCCGAGCCGCTCTCGCCCGGCCCCCTTCCGCCGACGCTGCCGGAACCGGAGCCGCCGCAGCATTCCGACGAGCCGCTGGTTCTGCCCCCGGCCTCGGTGCCGGCCGGGATCGGATCGGACATTGGACCTGCCGAACCGAAGCCGCCGGCGGAGACGGTGCCTTTCATGCCGCCGCCCCGCCGGGCGAGGACCGACGAGGCCGCCAAGCCTGCGCCGGAGACAGCGGACGGCTTTGTCCCGCCGGTTGCCGAGCCTGAACTGGCCTCCGTCGCGCCAGAGGCCGATGCGAGTGCCGATCCGTCGCCCGAGACCAACGGTGCCAACGAGGCGGGCAACGGCCGCCAGCGCCCGCGCATCGACGTGGTGACGCCGCCCACAGGCCGCTCACGCCTGCTGCGTAACCTGTTCGTGGGCAGCGTGCTCGCGGCGGTGATCGCGCTGATCGCGGTGGCGGCCTTCTTCCTGCGCGACCAACCCTCCGATCTCCAACAGAGCGCGGCCGAGCGGGAGACGCCGGCCGAGCAGCCGGATGCGAAGTTCTCGGATCGGGTCGGAGCCGAGCGCAGCGAGGCCGAAGCCCGGCCGAAGCCCGCCGCTCCCGGTACCACCCCGGCCCAGCCGGAGGTGACCGTCTCACAGCGGGCGATTCTCTACGAAGAGAACCAGAGCGACACGCGCGCCCAGCCGATCGCGACCAACGGCCATACGGTCTGGCGGCTGGAAGCGGTGAACGGCGAACAGGGCGAGCCCCTGCAGACGGTGCTTCGCGTCAACGTAGAGTTCCCGGAGGCGGGGCTGACGCTGGCGATGACCATGCGCAAGAATTCGGATGCGACGCTGCCCGCGTCTCACACCGTCGAACTCGCCTTCACCAACAACGCGGAGGCCGGCGCCAAGCGCGCGGTGCAGAATATTGGCTTGCTCCAGCTCAAGGACGAGGAAGCCTCCCGCGGCTCACCGGTCTCGGGCCTGCCGGTGCGGGTGCGCGAGAACCTGTTCCTGATCGGCCTATCGTCGCTGAAGAGCGATGTGGACCGCAACACTGAGCTGTTGCTGCACAAGAACTGGTTCGATCTGGCCCTGACCTATGCGAACGGCCAGCGGGCGGTCATCAGCTTCGAAAAGGGCGCGGCCGGCACCCAGGCGCTGCAGAGCGCCTTCGCGCAGTGGCGCGACTGAAGCTCGATGTTCTGACCTTGCAGGATCCCGAGAGGCTGCACCCGCCTCTCGGGTTGATGCGTTGGAGCGCCGACGGTCGCTCACATGGAAAAACCCGGCCCCCAGAGGGGCCGGGTTTCTCATTCTCGGATAGGAGCAGGAGTGTGGACGCTGCCGCGCCGCCTTACGAGATCCGCGCCTCGGTCCGGGGCAGCTCGCGGGTTGCGAGGTTGCGCTTGACCGCCTCCTGCACCTTCTCGAAAGCCCGCACCTCGATCTGACGGACACGCTCGCGCGAGACGCCGAACTCGCCGGATAGATCCTCCAGGGTGATCGGATCGTCGGCCAGCCGCCGCGCCTCGAAGATGCGGCGCTCGCGCGGATTCAGCACGCCGAGCGCGTCGCGCAGGGCCGAGAGGCGGTTGCGCCCCTCCTCCTCGCGGGCGAGTACGGTCTCCTGGCTCGGACTGTTGTCCACCAGCCAATCCTGCCACTCGCCCTCGCCCTCCTCGCGCAGGGGCGCGTTGAGCGAGGTGTCGCCGGACAGGCGGCGGTTCATGTCGATCACGTCCTGCGTCGGCACGCCGAGCGAGGTCGCGATCTGCTGGACCTGATCGGGGCGCAGGTCGCCCTCGTCGAGCGCCGAGATGCGGCCCTTGGCCTTGCGCAGGTTGAAGAACAGCTTCTTCTGGTTGGCGGTGGTGCCCATCTTCACGAGCGACCATGAGCGCAGGATGTATTCCTGGATCGCCGCCTTGATCCACCACATCGCGTAGGTGGCCAGCCGAAAGCCCTTGTCCGGATCGAAGCGCTTGACGGCCTGCATCAGGCCGACATTGCCCTCGGACACCACTTCGCTGATCGGCAGGCCGTAGCCGCGATAGCCCATGGCGATCTTGGCCACGAGACGCAGGTGCGAGGTCACGAGGCGGTGGGCGGCTTCGCGATCGCCGCCGTCACGCCAACTCTTGGCCAGGGTAAACTCTTCCGCCGGCTCCAGCATCGGGAACTTGCGGATCTCATCGAGGTAGCGCGAAAGGCCTCCCTCATTGGCGAGCACGGGCAAAGCGCCGGCCATGTGCACCTCCTTCAACAGCCCCCCTGTCGGGCGGGCTCCAAGCGTATGGCCGCTCCCTTGAGCCGACCACGCCGCTCCCCATCTTAATGGAAATCCGTCATGCCCGGTAGCGACCAACGCTGTTCACGCAGGGTCCAACGCGCGAACCGGAGTCCGGGTTTAACGTGTCACGGGCGCACAGGGGTCGCAGTGCCGAAACGCACCTTTCTCAGCCCCTCTCGATGCTCCACCGCACCCCGCGCGTACCGCCTCGATAGGGCGTCTCGATAGGGGGTCTCATGCCCCACGGAGGCGGACCGGCTCCTGAGCGGTCGCGCGCAGGCGCTCATCGAGGAGGCGCAGGATGTCGTCTCGCGGCTGCGGACGGCCGAGATGGTAGCCCTGCATGAAGGGGCAGCCCATGGCCTGGAGCGTGGCGAGGTCGTCGGCGGTCTCGATCCCCTCGGCCACGACTTCGAGACCGAGCGCCCGACCGAGACCAAGCACCGCCTGGACGAGGCCGCGCTTGTCCTCAGCCTCGGTCAGACCGGTCACGAGGCTGCGGTCGATCTTGACCCGGTCGGCCCGCAACTGGCGCACCGAGGCTAGCGACGAATAACCGGTCCCGAAATCATCGAGCGCCATCCGGATGCCGGCCCGCGACAGCGCCAGCAGCTTGCCCTGCACCGCCTCGATATCGAGCGCCGTCTCCTCGGTGATCTCGATCTCCAGGGCTGTTGCCGGCAGGCCCAGCAGCCGGAGGCGCTCAAGCACGATCTCATCGACCGCGATCTGCGCCATCTCCCGCGGCGAGACGTTCATCGCCACCGAGAGGTCGTGAAGTCCCCGAGCCCGCAGCGTGCACAGCATCGTGCAGGCCTGCTCCAGGATGAAGCGCAGCAGCGATTCCGTCAGGCCCGCCATGGCGGCGGCGGAGATCAGGTCGGCGGGCGGCACCCAGCCATGCACCGGGTGGTGCCAGCGCACCAGCGCTTCCAGGTTGGTTACGCTGCGACCGTCCCCGCCGAAGATCGGCTGGAACCACACGTCCAGCTCGCCCTCGGCCAGGGCCTGCGAGAGATCCCGCTCGCAATCGCGTCGCATCTCCAGGCGCGTGCTGAGCCCGTCGTCGAACAGGCGGACGTGATTGCGGCCGGAATGCTTGGCGGCATAGAGCGCCTCGTCGGCGCAACTCAGCAGATGCGTCAGGCTGTCCGCCGGACGGTGGCAGATGCCGACGCTCACGCCCAGCCGGCCGGTGTCGAAGCTCTCGAACGGTTCCGACACGGTCCGGATGAGGCGCTCCGCGAGGGCGGCCGGGCTCTCGATCACCCGGCCCGTGTCGTAGACGAGGGCGAACTCGTCGCCCCCGAGGCGGGCGGCGTCGCACTCCGCCGGCAGGGCGGCCCGGATCCGGCGGGCGACCTCGGCGAGAACGCGGTCCCCGGTGGAGTGGCCGTAGACGTCGTTGACCGACTTGAAGCCGTCGAGGTCGAGCAGCATCAGGCAGACCGATGCCCCCGCCGCCAGCCGCTCCTCCGCCCGCTGGACGAAGCCGGCGCGGTTTAGGAGGCCGGTCAGGCCGTCATGCGTCGCGCGCGCGCGCATCTCCTCCGCCAGGGCGCTCGCGCTGGCATGGGCGGCCTTGCGCGCCTCGGCGAGCGCGGTCGCCTCGTTCTTCAGGCGGCTGGTCTCCCGGAATCCCCGCTCGGTCGCGATCGCGCTGCGGATCAGGGCGGCCAGGTACAGCAGCACGGTGGCCGCGAGGCAGGTCCGGTCGAAACCGCCGACGGCGAGCAGACACCCCGCGACCGACAGGAGCGGCGGCGTGATGAAGCAGATCGGGATGCGCGCGTAGGCGATGCCGTGGGTCACCGCGCCGGCGGTGATTCCGCAGGTGACGGTGAGATAGAAGAGCGTCTGTGCCGAGGTGTAGCCGTCGCACAGGATCGGCAGGAAGGCCCACACGGAGCCGGAGAGGAGCGCGGCGAGGCAGGCCAGCCACAGGTGCCGGTCGATCGCCCGGGAGGCGGCCTCTTCGGAGATCGGGGCCCGGCCGGGAGACATCGCCAGCCCCGCACAGGGCGCGCGGCACAGCCCGAAGCGCAACCCGTTGACGGCGGCGGAGGTGGAGAACCAGAGGCCGCCGACGGCACCGTGCCCGGAATGCAGGGCCACCAGGAATCCCGCCAGACCGAGAAGCACGTTGACGGGCAGCGCCTGCTGCACGCTGGCGCGCACCGCCTCGAGCTGATCGCGGCGGATCAGCCTATCGAGATGCGGCTCGGTGCTCGGACGTGAGCGCATGAGGACGAGTCCGGGTCGGACGCTTCGGAGATGAAGCACACTGCCTTTACGCGCAAAGACGTAACAGATGGTTGAGAAGAGCTTCGCCGCCCGACCGCACAACGCGATGACGAGCCCGTGACGTCACGACAGACCTTACCTTACGTTCCTCTGGAATGATCTTTCGGCAAGAAGCGCAGAGAGATCGAGATGATCGAGGCCGCTTCGTTCTAATGCCTGCCGTCCCCGCCGCGCCGGAAGCTGCGGTGATCGATCGGCATTCCGGCCGAACCGGCTACGATGAAGTGTCTCTCGCAAAAGACCCGCTGCGCCGCCGTGCTCGGAGGCAAGACGATCGGTGATCAGGGTTTCGGCAGGCACCTCAAACCCTCGGAAGTTCCGGTTCCGCGATGCCGCCTTCGGTCGCGTCCCAACGGCAGGCTGGAGTTCTACTTATCCGGGCATGCGGCGCCCCGGGCGCCGCACCGATCCCCCCTTCACAAAGGTCGTCATGCGCATTCTTCACTCGATCGGTCGGGCCTGTGGCAAAGGCCTTCGCTCCGGCGTCGAAGGACTGATCGCCGGGCTCGACAGCCTGACACGAGTCGTCGGGTATGCCTCGGACCGCTTCGACACACACTGGGCGCAGCGGACGGCAAGGCTCCGGTCGCGCCGCCGCCCCGCCGGTCCGCGGCCGCTCGATCTGCCCTTCCTCCACTTGTAGGCCGCGTCCCGGCGCGCTTCCCCTGAGCTGCCCGTCACCCCTTCTTGCGCAAGGGACGCACGAAACAGCCCGCGCTCGGCACGAAGCCGGTGGCGCCGCAGAACTCCGGCAAACCGGTCTCCTCCGCGGCGGCAAGAAGCTGGATCGTGCTGCATCCCGCCATCCGCGCGGCTTGCGAGGCGGCCTTCAACAACTGGCGGCCGACGCCGCGGCGGCGCCCGTCCGGAGCGACCAGCAGCATCGTGATCTGCGCTATCGGCGAAGCGTGCTTGAGCACCGGATACCAGTGAAGCACCACGATCCCGCTTGGCGGCCCCCATTCGAGGGCGAGCAGCGCCGTGCCGTGGCCGTACCGAAGCACCTCGAGCTGTTCGGCCAGGACGTGCGAGGGCACGGGATGGCCCGAGGCACTCAACAGCTCCGCAAGCCCCGCCGCATCGGCCGGCAGTGCCGAGCGGATCTCCAACCCGTATCGGCTTCCCAACAGCACCTCCGCCCGATGTCGCTCTCAACCCGCGCACGGCGCCCGAGCGCGATCTGCGCTCCTCCACGGGCCCGACGGCGCGGGTGTTTCACGGCGGCGAACCCGGACGCAAGGCGACGCGATTTCCGGGTCCGCGCCGTTGCCGCGGCGTGGTTCGTGGCGCCGTCACCCGGCCGGGCCCCGGCGCCGCGCAGCGGATCGTCTCAGCCGAGGGCGGCCAGCAGCCGCGAAAAATCCTCCGGCAGCGGGCTCTTGAAACGCAGGCGCTCGCCGGAGCGCGGGTGAAGAAATCCGAGTTCGACCGCGTGCAGAGCCTGCCGCCCGAGGGCATCCAGGGCGGCGCGAGCGGGCTCGCCGAGCCGGGCCGCCTTGGTCTTGAAGGCGCCGCCATAGACCGCGTCTCCCAGCAGCGGATGGCCGCGATGACTGAGATGCACCCGGATCTGATGGGTGCGCCCGGTTTCCAAGTGGCAGCGCAGCAGGGCGGTGACGCCGCTGTCGCCGTGCACTTTTTCGATTCGGTAGTGCGTGATCGCCTCCCGCCCCTCGCCCTCGCGGACCACGGCGATCTTTTCGCGATTATGGCGCGAGCGCGCGAGGTTCGCGCGGATCGTGCCGGCCCGCGGCTCCGGCACGTTCCAGACCAGCGCCAGATAGGCCCGCTCCAGGGCGCCGCTGCGGCCATGGTCGGCGAATTGGGCCGAGAGGCCTTGATGGGCAAGATCGTTCTTGGCAACGACGAGCAGGCCGCTCGTATCCTTGTCGAGACGGTGGACGATACCGGGCCGACGCACGCCGCCGATGCCGGACAGGCTCGCCCCGCAATGCGCGATCAGCCGATTGACGAGGGTGCCGTCCTCGTGCCCCGCCGCCGGGTGCACGACGAGCCCCGCCGGCTTGTCGATGACGATGAGATCCTCGTCCTCATGGACGACGGCGAGCGGCAAAGCCTCGCCGAGGGGCTCGGCGGGACGGGGCACCGGAACGCTGAGATCGATCCGGCTGCCGGCCCCGACCTTGCGCGCGGGATCGCGCACCACGACCCCGTCGCAGCGCACGAGCCCCTCGCGCACCAAGCCCTGGAGCCGGGCACGGGAGAGATCGTCGAAGACGCGGGCAAGGACGCGGTCGAGCCGCTCGGGGACGGTTCCCTCGTCGAGAACGAGGCTGCGCGCCTCATCCGCGTCGGGGATCATGGAAAGCACCGTGGAGGACACCGTGAGGATTCTCGTCATTTCGCCCCGGAAAGCGCTTGCGGGGTCCGGGATGCCTCGCTATACGAACCCCCGTCGGCCAGGAAGCTCCCATCGTCTAGCGGTCTAGGACGTCGCCCTCTCACGGCGAAAACAGGGGTTCGATTCCCCTTGGGAGCGCCAGCCGGCTCAATGACTTAGGTCTCTTGCTGATAGCTGGCCAAGCATCTTTTCCCGACTTCTGTCGTTTTGCCTATATCCGGTGGCATAGGAACAAAATTAGTGCGTCGTTGGTCACCTGACGATGGCAGGGCGGGCGGACGGTGCTGATCCGCTTGGCTCTGCGGACCATATAAGAACCTCTGGCGCAGGCGGCTGGCAGCTCAACGACGAGTGTGGCCGGATGCTGTTGTAATGCGTCCGCCACCGCTCGATCACGACGCTGGCCTCCTGGGGATGTAGAACACCTCGCCGTTCAGAAGTGCATCCCGCAGCCTCGCGTTGACGCTCTCGCAGTAGCCGTTCTCCCAGGGACTGCCCGGCCCGATGTAAGCGGTCTTCGAGCCAACCGCTGTGATCCAGTCGCAGACGGCTTTGGCGATGAACTCAGGACCATTGTCGGAGCGGATATGGCCGGGCACTCCGCGTAGGCTGAACAAATCCGAGAGTACGTCGATCACGTCGCGGGCCTTCAGCTTGCGGGATACGCGGACGGCCACGCACTCGCGGGTGAACTCATCGATCACGTTCAGCATCAGGTACTTGCGGCCCTCTTGCGTGCGATGCTCGACGAAGTCGTACGACCAGACGCGGTCGAGACGTTCCGGCCGCAGGCGTACACACGAGCCGTCGTTGAGCCAGAGACCCGACCGCTTCGGCTGACGAGCGAGAACCTTGAGCCCTTCACGTCGCCAGATGCGCTCGACGCGCTTCACATTCACCGTCCAGCCGTCGCGCCGGAGCAAAGCCGTGATCCGACGGTAGCCGTAGCGCTCGTACTGGAGAGCCAGGGCGATGATAGCGATCGTCAGAGTGGCCTCGTCCTCGACCACGACGGCGGATTTGCGCTGCGTTGGCTTCAGGCACCTTCCGTCCTTACGAGACCAAGACATCAACCTGACGCAGCTTGGGGACGATCTCTTCTGCCGTATGCTTCTCCCGTCCCATGATGGCATCCTCCACATGGCTCAAAGCCAGACTTCAGGGAGGGCCACTTTCGACGGGGCGGGCCAAAGGGGGCTCGGACCGAGGCCCCCTCCCCTGCCGGAGGGGACACGGCGCAGGGTGATTCATCGGCGTTCGGCGATCGGGCGCCCCTCGCGTTTGTCTCTGGGCACGGCCTGCCCTGTCGGTTGGCCTGAACGCAACGAAGCCCGCGACCGGCTGGGGTCTGCGGGCTTGGTATTGTGTGCGGGAATGTCGGTGTGTTCGTCTGTTGTGTGCGTGTATGTATTGGTTGCGGGGGCTGGATTTGAACCAGCGACCTTCAGGTTATGAGCCTGACGAGCTACCGGGCTGCTCCACCCCGCGCCAAGGTGTTTCGTGGGCCCGTTTTGCGGCTCGGGGTGCCGAGCGGCGGGATCGGGTCACGACCGGGATCGTGTGTGAGGGAATGTGGGGGGTTTGGCTTGTGCTGG